>NZ_JBEXSH010000021.1:0-25753 GCF_040613555.1 Streptomyces sp. NPDC006265 | reverse complement strand
GCGGGAGTCAGGGGGTGGTGCACCGCCCGGGGGCCGGCTGCCGATCCGCTGCTGCGCGGATCTCACCGCGGTAGTACTCGAAGACCCAGCCCCAGATGCCGATCAGGATGATCGGCAGCGAGAAGTACATCAGCCACCAGCCGATCGCGACCGACAGGAAGGCGAGGGCGCCGCCGATGGCCAGCGAGAACGGCTGCCAGCTGTGCGGGCTGAAGAACCCGACCTCGCCGGCGTCGTCCGCGACGTCCGCCTCCTTGTTGTCCTGCGCACCGGCGTCCACCCGCTTGGCCGTGAAGCCGAGGTAGAAGCCGATCATGATGCTCAGGCCGAAGGCCAGGAAGAGGGCCGTGGTACCGGCCGGCTCCTTCGACCACACGCCATAGACGACCGCCATGACGAGCAGGAAGACGCTCAGCCACATGAACATCTTGCCCTGGATCTTCACTTGCCGGCCTCCTTGCCGCCAGCGAGGGCCTTGTCGCCGTGGCCCACGTTCTCGAGCTGGTCGAGAGCAGCGATCTCAGGGTGGTGCAGGTCGAACGCCGGGGATTCACTGCGGATCCGCGGCATGGTGATGAAGTTGTGGCGCGGCGGCGGGCAGGAGGTCGCCCACTCCAGGGAGCGGCCGTAGCCCCACGGGTCGTCGACGCCGACCGGCTTGCCGTACTTGGCCGTCTTCCACACGTTGTAGAGGAACGGCAGGATCGACATGCCGAGCAGGAACGAGCTGATCGTCGAGATCGTGTTCAGCGCGGTGAAGCCGTCGGCCGCCAGGTAGTCGGCGTAACGACGCGGCATGCCCTCGGCGCCCAGCCAGTGCTGGACCAGGAACGTGCCGTGGAAGCCGATGAACAGCGTCCAGAAGGTGATCTTGCCGAGTCGCTCGTCCAGCAGCTTGCCGGTGAACTTGGGCCACCAGAAGTGGAAGCCGGAGAACATCGCGAACACCACGGTGCCGAAGACGACGTAGTGGAAGTGGGCCACCACGAAGTACGAGTCGGAGACGTGGAAGTCCATCGGCGGCGAGGCCAGGATGACTCCGGTCAGACCACCGAAGGTGAAGGTGATCAGGAAGCCGGTCGCCCAGAGCATCGGTGTCTCGAAGGACAACGAGCCCTTCCACATCGTTCCGATCCAGTTGAAGAACTTCACACCGGTCGGTACGGCGATGAGGAACGTCATGAAGGAGAAGAACGGCAACAGCACGCCGCCGGTGACGTACATGTGGTGCGCCCACACCGTCACGGACAGACCCGCGATCGCGATGGTCGCGCCGATCAGACCCGTGTAACCGAACATCGGCTTACGGGAGAAGACCGGGATGACCTCGGAGATGATGCCGAAGAACGGCAGGGCGATGATGTACACCTCTGGATGGCCGAAGAACCAGAAGAGGTGTTGCCACAGCAACGCGCCGCCGTTGGCGGAGTCGAAGACGTGGGCGCCGAACTTGCGGTCCGCCTCCAGGGCGAACAGCGCGGCCGCGAGGACCGGGAAGGCGAGCAGGACCAGGACACCGGTCAGCAGCACGTTCCACACGAAGATCGGCATGCGGAACATCGTCATGCCGGGGGCGCGCATGCAGATGATCGTGGTGATGAAGTTGACCGAGCCGAGGATCGTGCCGAAGCCGGAGAAGGCCAGACCCATGATCCACATGTCGGCGCCGATGCCCGGCGAGCGGACGGCGTCCGACAGCGGGCTGTAGGCGAACCAGCCGAAGTCGGCCGCGCCCTGCGGAGTGAGGAATCCGGCCACCGCGATGAGCGAGCCGAACAGGTACAGCCAGTAGGCGAACATGTTCAGCCGCGGGAACGCCACGTCGGGCGCGCCGATCTGCAGCGGCATGATCCAGTTCGCGAAACCGGCGAACAGCGGCGTCGCGAACATCAGCAGCATGATCGTGCCGTGCATCGTGAACGCCTGGTTGAACTGCTCGTTCGACATGATCTGCAGACCCGGACGGGCCAGCTCGGCGCGCATGAGCAGCGCCATCACGCCACCGATGACGAAGAACGCGAACGACGTGGCGAGGTACATCGTGCCGATCGTCTTGTGGTCCGTCGTCGTCAGCCACTTGACCACGACACTGCCGCGGTTCTGGCGCCTGACCGGCAACTCGTCCTCGTAGTGGGACCCTGCTGCCGCGGCACCCTGGGGTTCGTTGAGGATGCTCACAGGTTGTTCGTCTCCCGGTTCTTCTCGTGGCTCGTCTGCGCGATGCCGGCAGGAACGTAACCGTTCTGCTGCTTGTCCACGAGGTCCTTGAGGTGCTGCTCGTAACGCTCCTGGGAGACGACCTTCACATTGAAGAGCATCCGGGAGTGGTCGACGCCGCAGAGCTCGGCGCACTTGCCCAGGAAGGTGCCCTCCTTGTTGGGGGTCACCTGGAAGGAGTTGGTGTGGCCCGGGATGACGTCCTGCTTCATCAGGAACGGCACCACCCAGAAGGAGTGGATGACGTCACGCGAGGTCAGGACGAAGCGGACCGTCTTGTCCTTGGGGAGCCAGAGCGTCGGGCCCGGGTTGTTGGTCTGCGGGTTCCGCGTACCGGGGGTGCCGCAGTCGTAGACGCCGCCGGCGCCTGCCGGGAAGTCCTTCTTGAAGCGGTCCGGGATCGCGTCCAGGTCCTTCGAGGTCTTGGCGTCCCCGGTGGAACCGGCGACCGGCTCGATGTAGTTGAAGCACCAGCTCCACTGGAAGCCGACCACGTTGATCGTGACGTCGGGCTTCTTCTTGAGGCTGAGCAGCTCGGACTCGTCACGGGCGGTGAAGTAGAACAGCACCGAGACGATGACGAGCGGAACCACGGTGTACAGCGCCTCGATGGGCATGTTGTACCGGGTTTGCGGAGGAACTTCGACCTTGGTGCGGCTGCGCCGGTGGAAGAAAGCACTCCACAGGATCAGACCCCACACCAGCACGCCGACGGCGAGCGCAGCCGCCCAGGACCCCTGCCACAGGGAGAGGATCCGCGGAGCCTCTTCCGTGGTCGGGGTGGGCATACCAAGGCGGGGGAAGTCTTCCCAGTTGTACGAGCAACCGGTGGCTGTCGCCAAGACCAGGCCCGCGGTCAGTGCCTGCAGCAGCTTCCGCCGCATCGGGCGCCGCGGCGAGCGGTCGGAGCCGTTGGGACTCACGTAGCGCCTTCCCGAGAGTCTCGCCCGCGCGGATCGGCTGCGGCCTGGCCTTCTCGCTGGTCGGTCGCGGCCCTGCGTCGGGCAGGGGTTTGGATGTTTATGCGGACCAAACCCTAGCCGACGCCCTCCGGGGGTTCTCGGGGAGGGGTGCCTACTCACTCGGGTGGTTCGCTGATTTGGCGGCTGCGGGCCATTTGTGGCTGTTCGCGCCCCGCGGCGGAGCCGCAGATGTCACCGCCCCGCGCCCCTTTGGGGACGTCTTCGTGCTGGGCGTTCTAGCGTTGGCGTGTGGGTTACTTCGATGCTGCTTCCGCTGCTCCGCTTCATCCGATCGCCCGGCAGGCTCTGCTGGCCTCCCTCGACGAGGGGTGGGCTGATCCCGCGCGTCTGTACAGGGAAGGGCGGCGGGCCCGGGTGCTGCTGGACGCGGCGCGTGAGGCCGCTGCCGAGGCGGTGGGATGCCGGCCGGACGAACTGACCTTCACCTCGTCCGGAACCCGTTCCGTGCACACGGGGATTGCCGGGGCGCTGGCCGGGCGGAGGCGGATCGGACGTCACCTGATCGTGTCCGCGGTCGAACACTCCTCTGTACTGCATTCGGCGGAGCTCCTGGAGGCGGCCGGGGGGAGCGTCACCCAGGTCGCGGTGGACCGCGCCGGGTTGGTGGACCCGGCGGCCTACGGCGATGCCCTGCGCGAGGACACCGCGCTGGCGTGTCTCCAGTCCGCCAACCACGAGGTCGGGACCGAGCAGCCCGTCGGAGCGGTGGCCGAGGTGTGCCGGGAGGCCGGGGTGCCGTTGCTGGTGGACGCGGCGCAGTCGCTGGGGTGGGGGCCGGTGGACAGGGGCTGGTCGCTGCTGACGGCCAGTGCCCACAAGTGGGGAGGGCCCTCCGGGGTCGGGCTGCTCGCGGTCCGCAAGGGGGTGCGGTTCGCGGCGCAAGGGCCGGTGGACGAGCGGGAGTCGGGTCGGGCGCCCGGTTTCGAGAACATCCCGGCGATCGTGGCGGCGGCCGCGTCACTCCGGGCCGTGCGGGCGGAGGTCGCCGAGGAGGCCGTACGCCTGCGGGAGCTGACGGGCCGGATCCGGGCGCGGGTGCCGCGGCTGGTGTCCGACGTCGAGGTCGTCGGCGATCCGGTGCGCAGGCTGCCCGGGGTCGTCACCTTCTCCTGCCTCTACGTCGACGGGGAGGCGCTGCTGCACGAGCTGGACCGGGAGGGCTTCTCGGTCTCGTCCGGCTCGTCCTGCACGAGCAGCACGCTGACGCCGAGCCATGTGCTGCGGGCCATGGGCGTGCTGAGTGAGGGAAATGTGCGGGTTTCGCTGCCGCTCGGGGCGGCCGAGGAGGATGTGGAGAGGTTCCTGACCGTCCTTCCCCGGGCCGTGACAGCGGTGCGGGAAAAGCTGGGGGCGCCGGTTTCGGAGACGGTGGTGCGGGAGGCCGACGTGCTCGTTGTGGACTCCCTGGGCAAGAGGTGCCCGATCCCGGTCATCGAACTCGCCAAGGTCATCGGCGACGTGCCGGTGGGCGGCCTGGTCCGGGTCCTGTCGGACGACGAGGCGGCCCGCCTGGACATCCCGGCGTGGTGCGAGATGAGAAACCAGGAGTACGTGGGCGAGGAGCCGGCGGACCAAGGAACGGCGTACCTGATCCGCCGGGCGAGCTGAGTCACTCAGGGGCGCGGGGACCTGCGCGATCAGCCCCCACGCTCCGCGGACGGCGAATCAGCCCAGATGCCCCCGAACCTCTTCCGCGGCCTCGTCCCCGTACGCCTTCGTGAACCGCTCCATGAAGTGCCCGCGCCGCAGCTGGTACTCCTGGGTCCCCACCGTCTCGATGACGAGGGTCGCCAGCATGCAGCCGACCTGCGCGGCGCGCTCCAGGGAGACGCCCCAGGCCAGGCCCGAGAGGAACCCGGCGCGGAAGGCGTCGCCGACGCCCGTCGGGTCGGCCTTGCGCTCCTCGTCCGGCGTGCCGACCTCGATCGGGTCCTCGCCGGCCCGCTCGATGCGTACGCCGCGCGCGCCGAGGGTGGTCACCCGGTGGCCCACGCGGGACAGGATCTCCGCGTCGCTCCAGCCGGTCTTGGTCTCGATGAGGCCCTTCTCGTACTCGTTGGAGAAGAGGTACGTCGCCCCGTCCAGCAGGATGCGGATCTCCTCGCCGTCCATCCGGGCGATCTGCTGGGAGAAGTCGGCGGCGAACGGGATGGACCGGGAGCGGCACTCCTCGGTGTGGCGGAGCATGGCCTCCGGGTCGTCGGCGCCGATTGAGACCAGGTCGAGACCGCCGACGCGGTCGGCGACGGTCTTCAGCTCGATGAGGCGGGCCTCGCTCATGGCGCCGGTGTAGAAGGAGCCGATCTGGTTGTGGTCGGCGTCGGTCGTGCACACGAAGCGGGCGGTGTGCAGCGTGTCGGAGATCCGGACGGAGTCGGTGTCGACGCCGTGCCGCTCCAGCCAGGCCCGGTACTCGTCGAAGTCCGCGCCCGCGGCTCCGACCAGGATCGGCCGGGTGCCGAGCTGTCCCATGCCGAACGCGATGTTCGCGGCGACGCCGCCGCGGCGGACGTCGAGCTTGTCGACCAGGAACGACAGCGAGACCGTGTGCAGCTGGTCCGCTACGAACTGGTCGGCGAAGCGGCCGGGGAAGGTCATGAGGTGGTCGGTGGCGATGGAGCCGGAGACTGCGATGCGCACGGCGTGGACTCTCCTGAGGGAGGCGGACCTTGACGGTTCACGCTATCGGGTGGGCGGGGCGGCTCTGAAGGCATCGAAACTACCCGATAGTAGATCTTTCTCGGTGGCCTGGACCGTGCATACGGTGCGGCTATGACGAACCTCAAGGTCCACGCCCCCGTTCCGGTCGATCTGGAGGGTGACCTGGCGTCGCTGCCGGGCGACGGGGCGCGGATGGCTCCGCACTGGGCGGTCCCCCGGATCGCTTCGCGGCCGGTCTCCCCGGCTCTGATCCACGGCGTGTCGGTACCCCCGGCGTCGGCGCGGCTGCTCGACGCCATGGAGGACTACGGGGACTGAACGGCGCACTCACGGGAACCGTGTGCTCCCCCGCTGCGTCCCATCGCTGTCCCCCGTAAAGGGGAGGCGGGATACGACCCACCAGCGGGCCCGTATGTGACGGGCCGGGTCCCATGGGACAGCTGTGCAGCCGAAGGAGCGATGCGGTGAACACCGAGCGACCCGACAACGACGACGACGCCAGGGAAGCGGGCGGCACCGCCGACGCCCCGGAGGTCGAGGAGCCGGGTACGGCGGACGCCGGAACCTCGGCGGAGACCGGGGCGTCGCCGGAGGCCGCTGAGCCCGAAGAGGTCGAAGAGACCACCGAGGCTTCCCAGACGCCAGGTGGGGACACACGGGCTTCTGAGCCGAAAGCGGCCGAGGGCGGGGACGCCGAGCCGGCAGCCGAGGCTCCGGGTACGCCGGAGACCACCGGGACGGCTGCCCTTGAGAAGGCCGCCGAGACGGGCGCGTCCGAAGACCGGCAGGCCGACGCCGAGCCGTCGACCGCGAGCCCACAACCGGCCGGCGACCTCCCCCGCGATGAACGCGATGCACGTGACGTACGCGATGAAGAGGACCTGGTCCGCCACGACGGTGGCCGCCCCCGTACACCCGCGATCATCGCCTCCGTCGCCGCCGCCGTGCTGCTGATCGGCGGTGGCGGGGCCTGGCTCGCCTCCAGCGCGTCGAGCGGGTCGGGCGGCGGGGCGACCTCCGGTGCGACCGGCGGGGACGACACTCCCCCGCAGCTGGCGCTCGACGGCTACTCGGAGTCGACGACGGGGGGCGGCAACGGCATCGCGCCCGGCGAACCCAACCCCTACGGCGCCACCTACCGGGTCGGCGGCCCCCTGCCGGTCGGCCCGGCCAAGGCGCCGGTGTACCGGGCGCGGGGCGAGGTCACCAAGGCGGACGTGGCCCGGCTGGCGAAGGCCCTCGGGGTCGAGGGGACGCCGGTGGCCCAGGGCGAGGCCTGGAAGATCGGGGGCCAGGACGGTTCCGGGCCGAGTCTCCAGGTGAACAAGCAGGCCCCGGGCTCCTGGACGTTCAGCCGCTACGCCCCGGGCACCGACAACTGCAAGGGCACCGACACCTGCACCGCCCCGCAGCCCGGTGGCACACCGGTGAGCGAGGAGGCCGCCGAGAAGGCCGCGGCGCCCGTGCTGAAGGCGGTGGGTCAGGACGACGCGAAGCGCGACGCGAGCCAGGTCATGGGGGCGCAGCGGGTGGTGAACGCCGATCCCGCGGTCGGCGGACTGCCCACGCACGGCTGGACGACCGGCATCAACGTCGGCTCGGACGGCGAGGTCGTCGGCGGCAGCGGTCAGCTGAAGACGCCGGTGAAGGGTGATACGTACCCGGTGGTCGGCGCCGAGAAGGCGCTGGAGCTGATGAACGGGCAGCCGAAGAGCGACCACCGGATGGGCATCGGCGGCTGCGCGAGCCCCGTGCCGCTGAAGGACCGGCTGGAGCAGCCCTGCGAGCAGCCGTCGAGCGGTGCTTCGGGGCAGGACACGGTGACGGTCGAGAACGCGGTGTTCGGGCTGGCCGCGCACGTCGTGGACGGGCGGCAGGCTCTGGTGCCGTCCTGGCTGTTCGAGGTGACGGCGCCGGGCGCGAGGGACCCGTTCACGGTGACGTACCCGGCGGTGGAGCCGAAGTACCTGGCCTCCCCCGAGCCGAGTGACCGGCCGACGGCGGCTCCCGGGCCGCGCGAGGTGAAGGTGGACGGCTACCGGGCCGAGGGCTCGGAGCTGACGGTGACCTTCACGGGCGGGGTGTGCGCCGACTACGAGGTGAAGGCGAGCGAGAAGGGCGACGAGGTGACGGTCTCCGTGACGTCGACCCCGTGGCCGGACAAGGTCTGCGTCATGATCGCCAAGCAGTTCCAGGAGACCGTGCAGCTGGACGAGCCGCTCGGTGACCGGGCCGTCGTGAACGCGGACGGCAAGGCGGTGCCGCTGGCCAAGGAGGGTGCGCGGCTGCCGGCTCCCCCGGCGCAGGAGCGGTAGGAGCGACCACGCAGCGCGAAGGCGGCGGCCCCGTCGGAGGGGCCGCCGCCTTCGTCGTGTTCGCGGCCGCCGGGGGCGGCTCGGCAGGCTCAGCTGAAGGAGTCGCCGCAGGCGCAGGAGCCCGTCGCGTTCGGGTTGTCGATGGTGAAGCCCTGCTTCTCGATGGTGTCCACGAAGTCGATCGTGGCACCACCCAGGTACGGGGCGCTCATGCGGTCGGTGACGACCTTCACACCGTCGAAGTCCTTCTCGACGTCGCCGTCGAGGGCACGCTCGTCGAAGAAGAGCTGGTAGCGGAGGCCGGAGCAGCCGCCAGGCTGGACGGCGACGCGCAGCGCGAGGTCTTCGCGGCCTTCCTGGTCGAGCAGCGCCTTGACCTTGGACGCGGCGGCGTCGGTCAGGATGATGCCGTCGGTGACGGTGCTGGTCTCGTCCGATACGGACATCTACATCTCTCCCGGGTTGTACGGAGACTGCTTGCCGACGGTTGCAACCGGCGGGGCCGCGGATTCATTCCGGGCCGGGCGTCGATCCCGGCTCCTCTTCATGCTCGCACACCCGCCCGGAACCGGAAAACGGCTCTTTCCGGGTCTTCTCGGGAATGAACGGGGGCTCACCGGGATTCACGTCACACAGACGCTATGGCCATCGTCAAAGTGACGTGAAGCGGTTATGATAGATAGCGTCAAATCGACGAAAAGTCGCAGAACAGAAAGGGTGCGTGTCGTGACCACCGCCCAGACCCAGGAGCTCGACGTACAGCCGACGCCCCTCGCCCTGCTGCTCCTCGGCCGTGAGGCCGACCCGAAGAGCGAGCGCGGTGTGGAGTGTCCCGGCGACCTGCCCTCGCCATCCGACCCGGACCTGGTGGAGCGCGCCCGCAAGGCGAAGGAGAAGCTCGGGGACAAGGTCTTCGTACTCGGCCACCACTACCAGCGCGACGAGGTCATCCAGTTCGCCGACGTGACCGGTGACTCGTTCAAGCTGGCCCGGGACGCGGCCGCCCGCCCGGAGGCCGAGTACATCGTGTTCTGCGGCGTGCACTTCATGGCGGAGTCGGCGGACATCCTGACGTCCGACGACCAGAAGGTCGTGCTGCCCGACCTCGCCGCCGGCTGCTCGATGGCCGACATGGCGACCGCAGAACAGGTCGCCGAGTGCTGGGACCTGCTGACCGAGGCCGGAATAGCCGAGCAGGTCGTGCCCGTCTCGTACATGAACTCCTCCGCCGACATCAAGGCGTTCACGGGCAAGCACGGCGGCACGATCTGCACCTCCTCCAACGCCAAGCGGGCCCTGGACTGGGCCTTCGAGCAGGGCGAGAAGGTGCTCTTCCTGCCGGACCAGCACCTGGGCCGCAACACGGCGGTGCGGGACATGGGCATGTCCCTGGAGGACTGCGTCCTCTACAACCCGCACAAGCCGAACGGCGGCCTGACGGCCGACGAGCTGCGCGCGGCGAAGATGATCCTGTGGCGCGGCCACTGCTCGGTGCACGGCCGCTTCAGCCTGGACTCGGTGAACGACGTGCGCGAGCGCATCCCGGGCGTGAACGTCCTGGTCCACCCCGAGTGCAGGCACGAGGTCGTGGCCGCTGCGGACTACGTCGGCTCGACGGAGTACATCATCAAGGCCCTGGAGGCCGCGCCGGCCGGTTCGAAGTGGGCCATCGGCACGGAGCTGAACCTGGTCCGCCGCCTGGCGAACCGTTTCGCGCCCGAGGGCAAGGAGATCGTCTTCCTCGACAAGACGGTCTGCTTCTGCTCGACCATGAACCGCATCGACCTCCCCCACCTGGTCTGGGCCCTGGAGTCGCTGGCCGAGGGCAACCTCGTCAACCGCATCGAGGTGGACAAGGAGACGGAGGCGTTCGCGAAGCTGGCCCTGGAGCGGATGCTGGCGCTGCCGTGACCCCGGTCTCGTACGTCGTCACCCCGAGCGCGGTTTCCGCTCGGGGTGCGCGGGGTCGAGGCTGAAGACGCTGCCGCCGGGGGTGGTCGCGACCAGGGCGCCTGCGAGGAGCCGCACCGGGGTGGCGCCCCAGTCGGTGGCGTTGCTCTGGGCCCTCGGCTGCGTCTCCCACAGCAGTGTGCCCCTCTTCGCGTCGAGCGCCCCGACGCGGCCGCTGGCACTGGCGAGGTACACGGCCCGGGTCCGCGGGTCGTACGTCGCCTCGCCCGGCTGCTCCAGGCTGGTCGGGGTCTGCCAGAGCGGTCTGCCCGTGCGGGCCGACACGGCGGTGACCCGTCCGCTGGCGGTGGCGAACCACAGGGTGCCGTCCGCCAGCGTCACCTCGCCCTCGTACTCCTCGGCCAGCTTCGTCGTGCTCTGCGCACCGGTGCCGGGGTCCACCAGCCGGATTCCCGCATACGGTGCGTCCTGCCCCACGAGGATGTTCCCGTCCTCGTCCTGGGTCAGATCCAGGAACAGGAGCCGGCCGTCGAAGGCGCCGACCAGACCGGCCTTGCTCGGTACGCTCAGCCGGCGCGCCGGGCCGTCGGCCGCGTGCAGTTCCATGACGAGACCTTGATGGCCACCTCACGGCCCGAACGCGCCCTGGCCCGGTAGACGACGCCCATGCCCCCGGCCCCGAGCCGGTCGAGCAGCCTGTGGCCGCCGACCGACTTCGGGTCGTCGCTGTGCAGCGGCACGCCCGAATCCCCTTCCCCCCGTCAAGCCGTTCGAGGCCACAGGATACGTATCGGGACAAGGCTGCGGCCGGGCACCGGCCGTGGAGGTCCGGTACCCGGCCGCAGCCGGGTCTGGCCGTCACACGCCCACGTGCTCCGGCTCCGCCGCGTCCGTCCGCCGGGCCGGGAGGCCCTTCTTCGCCGCGCGCTTCTTCGCCCGGCGTTCCTTGCGGAGCTCGACCATCGCGTAGAGCGTCGGGACGAGCAGCAGGGTGAGCAGCGTCGACGTGACCAGACCGCCGATCACGACCACGGCCAGCGGCTGGGCGATGAAGCCGCCCTCGCCGGTGATGCCGAGGGCCATCGGCAGCAGGGCGAAGATCGTCGCCAGGGCGGTCATGAGGATCGGGCGCAGCCGGTGCCGGCCGCCCTCGATCACGGCCTCGACGACGCCGTGGCCCTGCTTGCGGTACTGGTTGATCAGGTCGATCAGCACGATCGCGTTCGTCACCACGATGCCGATCAGCATCAGCATGCCGATCATGGCCGGGACGCCCATCGGGGTGCCGGTGGCGATCAGCAGGCCGATCGCGCCGGTGGCGGCGAACGGGATGGAGACCAGCAGGATCAGCGGCTGGAGCAGCGACCGGAAGGTGCCGACCAGCAGCATGAAGACGATCGCGATGGCCGCCAGCATCGCCAGGCCCAGGTTGACGAACGCCTCGTCCTGGTCCTCGGAGACACCGCCGATCGACGCCGTGGCGCCGTCCGGGAGCTTCAGCGCGCTGATCTTCGACTGGAGCCGGGTGCTGACCGCGCCGGTGTTGTCGCCGGTCGGCTTCGCGGTGATGGTGGCCGCGCGCCGGCCGTCGATGCGGGTCATGGAGACCGGTCCGTCGACCACCTTGACGGTGGCGACGTCGCCGAGCTTCACCGTGCCGCCCAGACGCAGGTCCTGAAGCTGCTTCAGGGTCTTGGCGGGCTTCGCCGAGCGGATGACGACGTCGCGCTCGGTGTCGTCCAGGACCGCCTTGGCCGCGGTGGTGCCGCGAACCGCCTGGGCTACGGCGCCGCCGAGGGTCTGGTCGTTGAAGCCGGCCGCGGCCGCCTTGTCGTTGGCCTTCACCGAGATGCGCGGCACGCTCTGCGACAGGTCGCTGGTGACGTCCGTGACGTCGTCGAGCGAGGCGACCGTCTTGCGGACCTCCTCGGACGCCGTGCGCAGCACGTCGGCGTCGGCGGCCTTCACCACGACACTGAGGTCCTGGGCGCCGAATCCGTCGCCGGCGGTGATGGTGGTGGTGCCGATGCCCTTCAGCCCCGCCAGGCCCTTCTCGATACCGTCCTGGACGTCCTCGGCCGACGCCGAGTCCTCCAGCATCACCTGGTACGAGGCCTGGTTGGTGTCCGTGCCGCCTCCGAAGGCGGCCATGAAGCCGGACGAGCCGATGGTGACCTGGTAGTCCTTCACGCCCTCGGTGTCGCCGAGCAGCCGCTCGACCTTCTCCGCCTGGGCTTCGGTCGCCGCCAGGCTGGTGCCGGGCTTCAGCTCCTGCTTGACGGTGAGGACCTCGACCTCGCCCTGGTCGAAGAAGTTCGTCTTCAGCAGCGGCGCCATGCCGAAGGTGCCGACCAGCACGACGATCGCGAGGGCCACACTGGTGAGACGGCGCCGGGTCGCGAACCGCAGGACCGGGACGTAGATGCGCTGGAGGCGGCTCTTGGCCTCCTTCTCCTCGGCGAGCCGGCGGGCCTCGGCCGCGTCCTCGGGGGTGCCCTTGGGCGGGCGCAGGAACCAGTAGGACAGGACCGGCACGACCGTCAGGGAGACGAGGAGGGACGCCAGCAGCGCGGCCGTCACGGTCAGGCTGAACGAACCGAACAGCTCGCCCACCATGCCGCCGACCAGGCCGATCGGCAGGAACACCGCGACCGTGGTGAGCGTCGACGACGTCACCGCGCCCGCGACCTCACGGACGGCCTGGAGGATCGCCGACTGGCGCTCCTCGCCGTAGCCGAGGTGGCGCTTGATGTTCTCCAGGACCACGATCGAGTCGTCGACGACCCGGCCGATTGCGATGGTCAGGGCGCCCAGTGTGAGGACGTTCAGCGACAGGTCGCGCGTCCACAGCACGATCAGGGCGAGGACCACGGACAGCGGGATGGACACCGCGGTCACGAGGGTCGAGCGGATCGAGGCCAGGAAGACCAGGATCACCAGGACGGCGAAGAGCAGACCGAGCGCGCCCTCGGTGGTCAGGCCCTTGATGGACTTCGAGACCGCCGGGCCCTGGTCGCTGACGACCGTGAGGGTGGCGCCCGAGCCGAGGTCCTTGCGCAGGTCCGGGAGCTTGTCCTGGACGGCGTCGGAGATGGCGACCGCGCTGCCGTCGCGGTCCATGGTGACGGCGACGGCGAGGCTGGGCTTGCCGTCGGTACGGGTGATGGAGTCGGCCGGGGCCTCCTGCTGCTTCACCGTGGCCACGTCGCCGAGGCGCACCGGCTTGCCCTTGCCGGGCTCGCCCGTGACCATCAGGTCCTGGATCTGCTTGAGCGAGGTGAGTCCGCCGCCGACCTGGACCGTGCGGTTGGCGCCGCCCTCGTCGAAGGAGCCGGCCGGGACGGTGGCGCCGCCCGCCTCGAGCGCCTGGGAGAGGGACAGCGACGTCAGACCCGCCTTGGCGAGCTTCGCGTCGTCGGGCGTCACGGTGACCTGGACGTCCCGGACGCCGTCGACGGTGACCCGGCCGACGCCGTCGATGCTCTTCAGCTCCGGCACGACCGTCTTGTCGAGCTGGTCGGCCAGGGCCTGCTGGTCCCGGCCGGAGGTGACGGCGAGGACGACGGTGGGGATGTCGTCCGTGGAACCGGCGACGACCTGCGGGTCGACGTCGTCCGGGAGCTGGACGCGGGCCCGGTTGACGGCCTGCTGGACATCGGCGACAAGCTGCTTGGTGTCGTTGCCGTAGTCGAAGGACGCCATGATCACGGCGTTTCCCTCGCCGGCGGTGGAGGTGACGCCGCTGATGCCGTCGACGGCTTCGAGGGTGTCCTCGATGGGTTCGACGACCTGCTTCTCGACCACGTCCGGGGACGCGCCCTGGTACGGCGCCAGCACGGACACCATGGGCAGTTCGATGGTGGGCAGCAGCTGCTGCTTGAGCTGGGGTATCGCGATCGCCCCGAAGACGAGCGCGATGATCGACATCAGCCCGATCAAGGCCCGTTGCGCGAGGCTGAACCTGGACAGCCAGGACATGGGTGAAGGTCTCTCTTCTGTTTAGCGGCAGAAGCGGCAGCGGACGCGCAGATGAGCGCCCGCCCCTACACCCTGAGCCATGCGGGAACCGGGTTTCGTAGGCCCCAGGTCCACATCCTTGTGCGGCGCATACTCCGGCCGCAGTACACCCGGGTCGAGCTCACTCCACCCTCGGACGGACCAGACCGGATTCGTACGCGGTGACGACGAGCTGGGCGCGGTCCCGGGCGCCCAGCTTGGCCATGGCCCGGTTGACGTGCGTCTTCACCGTCAGCGGACTCACTTCGAGGCGCTCGGCGATCTCGTCGTTGGAGTGTCCGCCGGCGACCTGGACCAGCACCTCGCGCTCCCGGACGGTGAGCGAGTCGAGCCGTTCGCCGCGGGCCGGGTCGCGGTCGCCGTCGGCCGGGTCGTCCGTGGCGAGGAACCGGGCGATCAGGCCCGTGGTGGCCGCCGGGGAGAGCAGGGCCTGACCACCGGCCGCGATACGGATGGCGTTCAGCAGTTCCTCGGGCTCGGAGCCCTTGCCGAGGAAGCCGGAGGCGCCTGCGCGCAGCGACTGCACGACGTAGTCGTCGACCTCGAACGTCGTCAGGATGACCACGCGGACGTCGGCGAGGTCGGGGTCGGCGCTGATCATGCGGGTCGCGGCGAGACCGTCGGTGCCCGGCATGCGGATGTCCATGAGCACGACGTCGGCGCGCTGCTCCTTCGACAGCCGGACCGCTTCCGCGCCGTCGGAGGCCTCGCCGACCACCTCCATGTCGGGCTCGGAGTCGACGAGCACGCGAAAGGCGCTGCGCAGCAGCGCCTGGTCGTCGGCGAGCAGGACACGGATGGTCATACGGGGTCCTCCCCGGTCGGTGTGCGGTTCTTGAGCGGCAGGATCGCATGGACGCGGAAGCCGCCGCCGTAGCGGGGACCGGTGGTGAGGGTGCCGCGCAGGGCGCTGACGCGCTCGCGCATGCCGAGCAGTCCGTGGCCGCCACCGCTGTGCTGGGTCTCGTTCTCGCCGCTGCCGTCGTCGAGCACGGTGATCTCGATGTTCGGTCCGACGCGTACCACGCTGACCTCGGCCTTGGCCTGGGGCCCGGCGTGCTTCTGCACGTTGGTCAGGGCCTCCTGGATGATCCGGTAGGCGGCCAGGTCGACGGCGGCGGGGAGGGTGGTGCCTTGGTCGGCCCGGGCGACCTCGACGTGCAGGCCGGCGCTGCGGAAGGTGCCGGTGAGTTCGTCGAGGCGGTCCAGGCCCGGGGCGGGTTCGGTGGGGGCCTCCGGGTCGCCGGACTGCCGGAGCAGGCCGACGGTGGCGCGGAGCTCGTTGAGCGCGGAGCGGCTGGCCTCGCGGACGTGCGCGAGGGCCTCCTTGGCCTGGTCGGGCCGCTTGTCCATGACGTGGGCGGCGACCCCGGCCTGCACGTTGACCAGGGCGATGTGGTGGGCGACCACGTCGTGCAGGTCCCGGGCGATGCGCAGGCGTTCCTCCGCGACCCGGCGGCGTGCCTCCTCTTCGCGGGTGCGCTCGGCCCGTTCCGCGCGTTCCCGGATGGCCTGGACGAAGGCGCGGCGGCTGCGGACGGCGTCACCGGCGGTGGCGCCGATACCGGTCCAGGCGAAGATGCCCAGATTCTCCTGGGCGTACCAGGGCAGAGGTCCGGCGGCCATGGCGGTGCCGGTCAGCACGGTCATCGTGAGCAGGCCGACACGCCAGGTGGTGGGACGGTCGGTGGTGGAGGCGACGGTGTAGAGGGCGATCACCGCGGACATTGCGACGGGGGCGCGGGGGTCGCCGGTGAGGGACTCGACGACGGACAGCGTGCCCGTGAGGGCGAGGACCGCCATGGGGGCGCGGCGGCGGAAGACCAGGGCC
The DNA here is from genome assembly GCF_040613555.1 of Streptomyces sp. NPDC006265. Classification (NCBI taxonomy): domain Bacteria; kingdom Bacillati; phylum Actinomycetota; class Actinomycetes; order Kitasatosporales; family Streptomycetaceae; genus Streptomyces; species Streptomyces sp. NPDC006265. Next base: position 9,818 of record NZ_JBEXSH010000021.1, on the reverse strand, counting down.
GCGGCGCCGAGGGCCATGAGGAGGAGGCTGAGGGGGTCGGGGGTCCGCAGGACCCAGCTGACGCTGTCGCGGTGCCGGGGTTCCACGAACGACCCGGCGACCATGCAGACCAGGACGGCGGCGGCGAGGACGGCGTCCATGGCCAGGGGGTGCGCCTTGGCCTGACATCTGGCCCGCGCGAGGGTGCTCACGGCTGTTTACGGTAGCCGGGCCGGGGGCTGTGCTCCCAGCCCCCTGTCGGCCCGCCCATGGGCGCCCGGACTCAGCCCGGAATCAAGCCGTCGTCGCTGAGGAGCTCCCGGACTTCCTCCAGTGTCGCGTCGGGAGACGGCAGGATCAGTTCCGACGGTTCCAGGGAGTCGTCCGGGAGAGGGTCGCCCAGGTCGCGGACCCTGGTCAGGAGGGCCTGGAGGGTGCGGCGGAAGCCGGGGCCGTCGCCGTTCTCCATTTCCGCCAGGAGTTCGTCGTCCAGCTTGTTCAGCTCGGCGAGGTGGCCGTCGGCCAGGCTCACCTGGCCCTCCCCCATGATCCGTACGATCATGTCGCCCTCCTAGGCGTGGACCCCTACTGCTTGTCGAAGCGCGGAGTGTCCTGCGGCTGCTGCTGGGACTGCTGCCCGTTCGAGCCGCCCTCGATGGCCTGCTGCCCGCTGCCCGAGCCGCCCGCCAGTTCGGCCTTCATACGCTGCAGTTCCAGCTCTACATCCGTACCACCGGAGAGCCGGTCCAGCTCGGCCTGGATGTCGTCCTTGTGCATGCCGGACTGGTCGTCCAGGGCACCGGAGGCAAGGAGCTCGTCGATCGCGCCGGCGCGGGCCTGGAGCTGGGCGGTCTTGTCCTCTGCGCGCTGGATCGCCAGGCCGACGTCGCCCATCTCCTCGGAGATGCCGGAGAAGGCCTCGCCGATCCGGGTCTGCGCCTGCGCCGCCGTGTACGTCGCCTTGATCGTCTCCTTCTTCGTGCGGAAGGCGTCGACCTTGGCCTGGAGCCGCTGGGCCGCGAGGGTGAGCTTCTCCTCCTCGCCCTGGAGCGTGGCGTGCTGAGTCTCCAGGTCGGTCACCTGCTGCTGGAGGGCGGCGCGGCGGGACAGCGCTTCCCGGGCCAGGTCCTCACGGCCCAGCGCGAGCGCCTTGCGGCCCTGGTCCTCGAGCTTGCCGGACTGCGACTGCAGCTGGTTCAGCTGGAGCTCCAGGCGCTTGCGGCTGGTCGCCACGTCGGCGACGCCGCGGCGGACCTTCTGGAGCAGCTCGAGCTGCTTCTGGTACGAGTAATCGAGGGTCTCGCGCGGGTCCTCGGCCCGGTCAAGGGCCTTGTTCGCCTTCGCGCGGAAGATCATCCCCATACGCTTCATGACACCGCTCATGGGCTTCGCGCGCCCCCTTCTGACCGACTCCGGCAGCTGCTCCTGCGACAGAACCCACAGTACGGGCCCTGCATCCATTACCGCACTGTTCGGGGACGGATGCGCTCATCCCCAAGGACGACTGCGTACGCTCCCGCTCCGGCGTAGGGAGTAGGTGGTCCCCGGGGTCACCGGAGCCGTGCACCCCGGAAACATCCGGAGGCGTACACAACGTCCCCTCTGTCCCCTTACTGACGACTGGTGTTGCCGGATCGTTCCCCACGGGGCTGGGGTCCATGCCCGGAAGCCCTTACCCTTGGGTTTTGTGTTCCGTAGCCGTGCGAAGGATGAGAAGGCCCAGGACGCCGACAAGGCGCCGGTGACCGACTCCAGTCAGCCCCGTCACCCCGAGGCCCCCAAGGGCCGCCCCACGCCCAAGCGCAGCCAGGCCCAGTCCTCGCGCCGCAGCGTGGCCAACACGTCGATGACGCGCAAGGAGGCCTCCAAGCGACAGCGCGAGGAGCGCCGTACCGCGATGGAGCGGCAGCGCCAGGCGCTGGCGAGCGGCGACGAGCGCTATCTGCCCGCGCGTGACAAGGGACCGGTCCGCCGGTTCGCACGCGACTTCGTCGACTCCCGGTTCAACATCGCGGAGTTCTTCCTGCCGATGGCCGTGGTCATCCTCGTGCTGAGCATGGTGCGGGTGGCCGCGCTGCAGAACGTCGCGCTGCTGCTGTGGCTCGTGGTGATCGTGCTGATCGTGCTCGACTCGTTCCTCACGTCCTTCCGTCTGAAGAAGCAGCTGAACGAGCGCTTCGCGGGTGAGAACAAGCGCGGCGCCGTCGCCTACGCCCTGATGCGCTCCCTCCAGATGCGCCGGCTCCGGCTTCCGAAGCCGCAGGTCAAGCGCGGAGAGCGGCCCTGACCACGACGCCGTTCTCCGGGGGTGCGGCGGATGCCTGGCTGGACAAGCTGGGCGGGCTGCGCGATGTCGTCCGTCAGGAGCTGGTGACCCGCCAGCTGGACGAGCAGATAGTCGGCCGGTTCCCGGTCGGCCGGCGCCTGCGGGTGCTGGACGTGGGGATGGGCCAGGGCACCCAGGCGCTGCGGCTGGCCCGGGCCGGACACCAGGTGACCGGGCTGGAGCAGGACGCGACGATGGTCGCCGTGGCCCGGGAGTCCCTCGCCGGGGAGCCGCAGGGCATCCGGGAGCGGATGCGGATCATCGAGGGCGACGGCCGGGACACCGGCGTGCACTTCCTGCCGGGCAGTTTCGACGTGGTGCTGTGCCACGGCGTCCTGATGTACGTCGAGGAGCCCGACCCGCTGCTGGCGGGCCTCGCCCGGATGCTCGCGCCGGGCGGGCTGCTGTCCCTGCTCGTGCGCAACGGGGACGCGCTCGCGATCCGGCCGGGCCTGTCCGGTGACTGGTCCGGGGCGCTGGCGGCCTTCGACACGGTCTCCTACCTCCCCCATTCTCGAACAGACTCGAACGGGGGGACCCCCACCCGGCTGGGGCTCGGCGTGCGGGCCGACCGGCTGAAGGACCTGACGTCGACGCTCGCGGGGATCGGGGCGCCGCTGCACGCCTGGTACGGGGTGCGGGTGTTCACCGACACCGCGGCGGACGACGCCGAGGCCCCGGGCGACGTGGAGACGCTGCTCGCGGTGGAGGAGAAGGCCGGGCGGACCGATCCGTACCGCGGGGTGGCCGCGCTGCTGCACCTGTGCGGCGTGCGCGGCTGACCCGCGGAAGAGGGGGTGGGCGAGGGCCGTCGGCCCCCGCCCACCGGGCTCACGCGTCGGCCGCGTGCAGGCTCATCGGCCCGTAGATCTCCGTGACGTCCTCGAACAGCCGCACCTGATCGGCACCGCCCTCCTGCAGCGCCTTCCAGTGCTCCCCGATCCAGGACTCGGCGTCCCCCTGCGTGGGGAACTCCTCCGGCGGCACCGCGGGCTGGACCTCCGTCCCGTCGGTCTTCTCGAACCGCCACGTCCATGCCGCCATGTACGCCTCCCATGTGTGTGAGCACACTGCACAGCGAAAGCCGGATCTTGGTCCGGCTCCTCCCCAGAGCGTAAGCGCTCCGCTGGGTTGGGCGTGATAGGCCTTGCGGGAGTGCGGGTCATCACTCCGGCGCGGGTCGTGGGGTTGCTCGCGCCCGCGCGGCGGAGCCGCATGTCGATACGGCCCGCGCTCCTCCAGGGGGCGTCTCCATCACGCGTGAGTCATTGCCAAGGGTGAGAATCGGGGCGTGGAACTCACTCTGCTCGGCACCGGCGCCCCCGCGGGTCTTCCCCGCCCCGACTGTCCCTGTGCGGCCTGTGCGGCCGCTCTCGGACCGGACGCGCGGGCGGCCACCGCGCTGCTGCTGGACGGGGCGCTGCTGCTCGACCTGACGCCGGGCGCGGCGTTCGCGGCGGCGCGGGCGGGCCGTTCCCTGACCGGCGTACGGCAGGTGCTGCTGTCGCATCCGCACGACGGGCCGGCGGTCGAGGTGCCCGCGGGACTGCCGCAGCCCGGACGGGTGCCGGACGGGCGGGAGATGGTTCTGGAGGCCGATGTAGCCGTCGGTCAGGCTCCGCCGGGGGTCCTTGTTGGTGAAGTCGTTGATCTCGACTCCGTTGAGGAACACCCGAAGGCGTTCGCCCTGGACCTTGATCTCGTAGGAGTTCCACTGGCCGGGCGGCCGCAGAACCTGGTCACGGGCCTTGATGTTGGCCGACTTGAACGAGTAGACGGAGCCCGTGGTGCGGTCGGCCGCGTCCGTGGCGTCGATCTGGATCTCGTAGCCCTTGTTCACCGCGGACCAGGGGTCGTCGGAGGCGGGGAAGCCCACGAAGATCCCGGAGTTGTCGTCGCCCCGCATCTTCCAGTCGAGCTTGAGCGAGTACGCGTTCAGCTCCTTGGCCTGGTACCAGAGCAGACCCATGCCGCCCTCGGACTCCATCACGCCGTCCTTGACGACGAACGTGCCGGGTCCGGCCTGCTTCCAGCCGTCCAGGGTCTGGCCGTTGAAGATCTTCCGGTAGCCCTTGCTCGGCTTGCAGTCCGCCTTCACCTGGCCGGTGGCGTACTGGAGCCCGCCGAGCAGATGGGCGCGGAAGGCTTCCTCGGCGTAGGACTCCTTGGTGTGGCCGCCGCCGGTGTAGAAGGACCGGCCGCCGCCGTAGCTCTGGCACCAGGCGATCGGGTGGTCGCCCTTCATGGTGCCGCCCTGGTAGGTCGTCTCGTCGAGAGTGGCGAGAACCTTGGCCTGCTCACGGGGGTTGGTGCGGTAGTTGTACCACTCGTCGGTGCGCTCCCAGGCGTCGTCCAGGTGCGCGGTGGACGGGTGGTCGTGGTCCTCGACGCGGACGGTGGCCTTCTGGATGGCCGGGTGCGAGTCGAAGTAGGCGCCGACGAGGCCGCCGTAGAACGACCAGTCGTACTCGGTGTCGGCGGCCGCGTGGATGCCCATGTATCCGCCGCCGCCCGCAACGTAGTTCTCGAACGCCTTCTGCTGCTCGGCGTCGAGGACGTCCCCCGTGGTGGACAGGAAGGCCACGGCGTCGTACTTGGCGAGGTTGGCCGTGGTGAACTGCTTGGCCTCCCCGGTCGCGTCGACCGTGATGCCGGCCGGGCCGCCGAGCTCCGTCAGGGCGGTGATGCCCGCCGGGATGGAGTCGTGCCGGAAGCCGGCGGTCTTGGAGAAGACCAGGACCTTCTTGCCGCCCTTGAACGGCTCCTTGGAGAACTCGAAGTCGTCCACGTCGTACAGCGCGCCCTCGCCGCCCTTGAAGACCAGGTAGATGTCCGTGGTCTTCTTCGGCAGCGACCGCAGCGGGACGTCGACGTTCTGGAAGGTCTCCCAGCCGCCGGTCGGCGGGATGTAGGCCGAGCCGTGCAGGGGTCCGTCGGGCGAGCCGGTGCGCAGTTCGATGAAGCCGCCCGCGCCGCCGGAGGAGGCCCGCACGGTCATCTTCTTCTGCCCGTCGAACCGGTAGGGGGCGAAGGAGATCCAGTCGCCGTCGTTGATGTCGCCGACGGTCTTGCCCCCGTTGGCGCCGGTCTTGTCGATGACCGACACGCCCGACTGGGTGGTGAAGTGCTCGCCCTGGCGGTGCACCGGCTGGAGCACGGTGCGGGCGGTGCCGGTCAGGGCCTCCTGGCCGTTGGCCCCGCCGTCGGTGTAGCCCGCGCCGACGACGCCGTAGATGTTGGCGTTGGGGTCGTGGCCGCCGTCCCCCGGGGGCGGTGTCAGGGTGCCCTCGCAGCCCATCTCGCTGGTCAGTTCGTGGGCGTGGGAGTCGTGGCCGAGGCTGTAGGAGACCTTGACCTTGGAGCAGTCGACCGTCTCCTCGGGGTCTGTGACGGTCACCTTGAACGGAACGGGCTTGCCGAACTCGGCCAGGGTGCCGTTGCCCGGGACGTCGATCCGCACCTTGGGCTCGGTGTTGCCGACGACGATCCGGACGCTGGCGTTGCCGGTGTTGCCCTCGGGGTCCTTGGCGGTGAAGGTGGCGCTGTAGGTGCCGACCTTCTTGTACCGGTGGGTGGGGTTGAGGCCCTCGCCCTTGGTGCCGTCGCCGAAGTCCCAGCTGTAGGTGAGCTCGGGAGAGTCGGCGTCCTTGGCGGAGGCGGTGAACGTGACCCTCAGGCCGGCCGCGCCGGACGTCTTGTCGGCGCTCACCTCGGCGATCGGGGAGAAGCCGTCCTCGGCGTTCTCGATCCGGTACAGCGCGGAGTCCTTGTCGCCCTGGAACCAGGAGAGGCCGTAGTCGAGGACGTAGAGCGCGCCGTCGGGGCCGAACTCCATGTCCATGATCTGGGTGCCGGTCCACGGGAAGTCGTTGATCTTCGCGACGGACCCGTCGGGTCCGTCGGAGGTCTGCTCGATGCGCTTGATCCACCGGCGGCCGAACTCGCCGGCGAAGAAGTCGCCGTCGTAGGCCTCCGGGAACTTCACGCCGGAGTCGAGCTCGGGGTCGTAGCGGTAGACCGGGCCGCCCATCGGGGACTCGGAGCCGCTGCCGAACTCGGGTACGGAGCCGCCGTCGTACGGGATCCAGGCGGCCTGCGCGGGCGGCAGGTCGGTCAGGCCCGTGTTGTACGGCGAGGTGTTCTTCGGGGCGTTGCAGTCGAACGCCCCGCCGGACTCCTTGGTGGCGAAGTCGTAATCGACGTAAGCGTCGTTGTCTCCGGTGCAGAAGGGCCAGCCGAAGTTGGCGGCCTTGGTCACCTTGGCGAACTCGACCTGTCCGCCCGGGCCGCGCCCCGGGTCGGCGGCGCCGGCGTCGGGGCCGTAGTCGCCGACGTAGACGGTGCCGGTCTTGTCGTCGACGCTCATCCGGAACGGGTTACGGAAGCCCATCGCGTAGATCTCGGGGCGGGTCCTCTCGGTGCCCGGGGCGAAGAGGTTGCCCTCCGGGACGGTGTAGGAGCCGTCCTCGGCGACCTTGATGCGCAGGATCTTGCCGCGCAGGTCGTTGGTGTTGCCGGCGCTGCGGCGGGCGTCGAAAGCCGGGTTGCGGTTCGGCCGGTCGTCGATCGGTGTGTAGCCGTCGGAGGCGAAGGGGTTGGTGTCGTCGCCGGTCGACAGGTAGAGGTTGCCGTCCGCGTCGAAGTCGATGTCGCCGCCGACGTGGCAGCAGGTGCCGCGGGAGGCCCCGACGTCGATGACCTTCTTCTCGCTGGCCTTGTTGAGCGTGCCGTTGGCGTTCAGGGTGAAGCGGGAGAGGCGGTTGACGCCGTCGAACTTCTTGAAGTCCTCGGCCGTGCCGGTCTCCGGGGCGTCGCCCGCGGGGGTGCCGAGCGGCGGGGCGTAGTAGAGGTAGATCGCCCGGTTGTTCTTGAAGTCCGGGTCGATGCCGACGCCCTGGAGGCCCTCCTCGTCGTGGCTGTAGACGTCGAGCTTGCCGGCGACCTTGGTGACGCCGCCCTGGTCGGTGAGGCGCAGCGTGCCGTCGCGCGAGGTGTGCAGGACGCTGCGGTCGGGGAGCACGGCGAGCGACATCGGCTCGCCCGTCTCGGGTTCGCCCTTGGCGAGCGGCACCTGCTGGAACTGCCCCTCGGCGGCGGCCGGTTCGTCGTGCTCCGGGTGGCCGGGGTGGGCGCCGGCGACGGTGGCCGGGGTGCCGACGGCGAGGAGCAGTCCGGTGAACAGGGCGACGGTGGTGCGAAGCCCGGGACGCCTGCGGGTGGCGGTGCTTCTGGGTCTGCTTCTGTGCACGAAGTCCCTCCGGGAACGGGGTGGGCCGTACGGGGTGGGTGCGAAGCGTGCGGTGCGGGCGCCGGGGTGCGCCGTCACCCCGGAGGTGCGTGTGTCCTGAACACATCAAGGACGGTAGCCGTGTCCGCGCGGGGCGAACACCCCTCGTGACAGACTCGGCCGGACTTTCTCCCAGCACGGGACAAAGCGGTATCCGTGCAGGTCGGAGGGAGGACCGGCGGTGCTGCCGGCCCCCGTCCCCGACCTGCGCCGGGAGCGTGGTTCAGCTGTTGAACGCGGCGTCGAAGGACGCGCTGGGCGGCTCGAAGTCGAAGGCCTTCAGCCGTGTCAGGGCCTCGGGAGCCCCCTGGAGGCGGTCCATGCCGGCGTCCTCCCACTCGACCGAGACGGGGCCTTGGTAGTCGATGGAGCGCAGCATCCGGAAGACGTCCTCCCAGGGGACGTCGCCGTGCCCGGCGGAGACGAAGTCCCAGCCGCGCCGCGGGTCGCCCCAGGGCAGGTGGGAGCCGAGCCGGCCGTTGCGTCCGTCGAGACGCTTGCGGGCCTCCTTGCAGTCGACGTGGTAGATCCGGTCACGGAAGTCCCAGAGGAAGCCGACCGGGTCGAGGTCCTGCCACACGAAGTGGCTGGGGTCGAAGTTGAGGCCGAAGGCGGGGCGCCGGCCGACCGCTTCCAGCGCGCGGGCCGTCGTCCAGTAGTCGTAGGCGATCTCGCTGGGGTGGACCTCGTGCGCGAACCGCACGCCCTCGGCGTCGAAGACGTCCAGGATCGGGTTCCAGCGGTCGGCGAAGTCCTGGTAACCCCGCTCGATCATCGCCTCGGGGGCGGGCGGGAACATGGCGACCAGGTGCCAGATGGCGGAGCCCGTGAACCCGATGACGGTGTTCACGCCGAAGGCGGCCGCGGCCCGTGCGGTGTCCTTCATGCGTTCCGCGGACCGCTGCCGGACTCCTTCCGGGTCTCCGTCGCCCCAGACCGCTTCCGGGACGATCGCCTGGTGCCGCTCGTCGATGATGGCGTCGCAGACGGCCTGGCCGACCAGGTGGTTGGAGACCGCCCAGCACTTGAGGCCGTACTTGTCGAGGAGCTGATGCCTCGACTCGACATAGGAGGGATCGGCCAGCGCCTTGTCGACCTCGAAGTGGTCTCCCCAGCAGGCGAGTTCGAGGCCGTCATAGCCGAAGTCGCGGGCCAGGCGGCAGACCTCCTCCAGGGGCAGGTCCGCCCACTGGCCGGTGAACAGGGTGAAGGTGCGTGGCATCCTCGTGGCCTCCTCAGACCGCGATCGGCGTGTAGACGGAGTTCTTCTCGGCGCTCTCCTCGACCGCCGCGAGCACGCGCTGCACCTGCAGCCCGTCGGCGAAGGAGGGTTCGGGACGGCGGCCCTCGGCGACGGCGTGGACGAGGTCGCGGGCCTGGTGGACGAAGGTGTGCTCGTAGCCGAGGCCGTGGCCCGGCGGCCACCAGGCCTCCAGGTAGGGGTGGTCGGGTTCGGTGACGAGGATCCGGCGGAAACCGGCCTCCGCCCCCGGCTCGGTGGCGTCGTGGAAGGACAGCTCGTTCAGGCGCTCCAGGTCGAAGGCGAGCGAGCCGCGCTCTCCGTTGAGTTCGATGCGCAGGGCGTTCTTGCGGCCGGTGGCGTAGCGGGTGGCCTCGAAGGAGGCGAGGGCGCCGGAGGGGAAACGGGCGGTGAACAGCGCCGCGTCGTCGACGGTGACGTGCCCGGTGCCGGCGGACGTGACGGCGGACAGGCCGCTGGTGGCGCCGGTGGGCAGGGGCCGTTCCCGTACGAAGGTCTCCGTCAGCGCGGAGACACCCGCCAGCGGCTCCCCCACCAGGTACTGCGCGAGGTCGACGATGTGCGCCCCCAGGTCGCCGAGCGAGCCCGAGCCGGCCTGCTCCCTGCGCAGCCGCCAGGTCAGCGGGAAGGCGGGGTCGACCAGCCAGTCCTGGAGGTACGTCACGCGCACGTGCCGCAGCCTGCCCAGGCGCCCCTCGGCGACCATGCGGCGGGCCTGGGCGGTGGCGGGAACCCGGCGGTAGTTGAAGCCGACCATCGCCACCTGACCGCGGGCGTGCGCCTCTTCGGCGGCCAGGGTCATCGAGGCGGCTTCCTCGACGGTGTTGGCGAGGGGCTTCTCGCACAGGACGTGCTTGCCCGCGGCCAGGGCCGGGTCCTCGCCGTCGTCCAGGAGCTTGCGCTCCATACGGTCGGCGTCCGGGTGCCGGCCTTCCCCGAACAGAAGCTCCATCTGCCGCTCTGTC
>NZ_JBEXSH010000020.1:0-25936 GCF_040613555.1 Streptomyces sp. NPDC006265 | reverse complement strand
GCTCGCGAGAAGACCACCACAGTCGTACGGGAGTTCGCAGCCGTATGCGCCAATTCGTGCCGGTCAGCCGAGCCTGTCCGCCAGCGCCCGGAACTGCGCCCAGGACAGTTCGGGCTCGCCCGGGTCCCACAGCTTCTGGACCGTCGCCCGCAGCGGCATCCGGATCCCGGCCGCCACCTGGTCCTGCGTCTGGGAGTTCGCCAGGTCGCACCAGACGGCGAAGGTCCCGCCGAGGATCTGGCCGTCGTAACGCGCCGGTACGGCCGCGGTGCCGCGCAGCACCCGCGGCGTCCACTGCTCGTAGATCCGCTGCCCGGTCGGGTAGACGAAGGTCTGCGGCTCGCCGAGCACGTAGTACAGGAACTCGTCGTTGTAGTTGATCACCTTGCGGCCCGCCTGGAGGTACTCCAGGGGAGCCCGGGCACCGATCTCCTTGCCGGTCCAGTAGGCGACCTGGATGTCCTTGGCGGCCTGCACGGAGGTGCCGCGGAAGAAGCCGTCGTTCCAGGCGCGCGGGACGCGCCGGTGCTTGCGGACGGTGTCGGCCCGGTCGTTCAGCCAGCCGGTCGCCAGGTCGGCGACCGTCGCGCCGGAGCCGTACTTCTCCTGGGCGGCCGCGGCCAGCTGCGGGAACGACGCCTCCGGGTTCGACCGGGTCAGCGCCTGGTACTCGTCACCGCCGAGGTGCCACGGCCCGCCGGGGAAGAGGTCCGCGTACTCGTTGAGCAGGTCGTCGACGATCCCGGCGCTCTCGGCCTCGGAGATGTCGATGGCACCCTGCACCGCCGACCCCTGCGCGGTGCGCAGCTGCAGGTCCGGGTGGGCGTCGAGGACCGCCCCGAGGTGCCCGGGCGAGTCGATCTCGGGCACGATCGTGATGTGCCGGCTCTGCGCGAGGTCGATGATCTCCCGCACCTGCGCCTTGGTCAGATGCCGCTCCGACACGATCTCCGGGTGCGAGGACGACTCGATCCGGAACCCCTGGTCGTCGGAGAAGTGCAGCCCCAGCTGGTTGTACTTCAGGTCGCCCAGTTCCCGGACGCGGTCCTCGATCCAGCCGGCCGTGAAGTTCTTGCGGGCGATGTCCAGCATGAACCCGCGCTGCGGCTTGGCCGGTTCGTCCTTCACGACGCCCTCGGGCGCCGTGCCGCCGCCGTGGGTCTCCTGCTTGAGCGTGCGGGTGCCGTAGAAGACCCCCGCGTCGGTGGGCCCGTCGATCTCCACCCGCCCGTCGCGCACGGTCATCGTGTACGACTCCGGGTTCGCGCCCTTGTCGCCGTTCAGCGCCAGCCGCAGGTCCCCGGCCTTCTTGTCGCCCTTCTCGCCCGCGTACGCCATCCCCAGCTCGCCGGCGACCAGCCGTCCCTCGTCGGCCAGCGCCGGGTCGTCCACGACCACCCGGTTGCCCTTCTCGGGCTGCCAGCCCGGGCCGCGCGCCGGCTCGTGGTCCCGCACGGCGGGGATGGTTCGGGGGGCCTCGGACAGCGGGTAGGAGCGGGTCGGACTGGAGCTCGGGCCCGCCTCCGGTGCTCGGTCCGGGGGCGCCGCCGCGGTGGCCCCCTGCGAGGATCTGGCCTGAGAGCCGGTGGACCCGCCGTCGCCCCCCGAGGCCGCCCAGAGCCCAAGGCTCACCCCGGCCCCGACCACGACCAGGGCTACGGCCATGGCCACGACCAGCACCTGCCGCTGTTTCTCCTGCTTCGCCGAAGTCCGGCGCCTGTGCTGACTCACACGGCCAACCTAAAACCCGGGGGCGTCCGACGCGCGTCCACCACGCGTTCCGGAACTCTCCCTCCTGGGTGAAAATTCAGGCATCCTTCGGACACGCCGTGGTCGCACTCGATAGCGTGACGTCACATCTCTCACAACTTGCCCTGCCGACACACGTGACGCCCACGAGGACCCACGCTGCCTGCGCACCGTCTCCCAGATCTCCCCGGCCGGCTCGCCATACCCGTGGAGCCCTTCAACGCAGCCTCCGAGGAGGACCTGGAGCAGGCCCTTCTCTCCTGCCTGCGCAGCCACCGCTGGGCCGGGCGTGTCGCGGACCACCGCCCCTACCCGGACCTGGACTCCCTGCTGGCGGCGGCGGACGAGGCCGCCTACGACCTCGGCTGGCCCGACCTCACGGAAGCGCTGGCGGCCGAGCCCCTGCCCGCCCTCCCGCCGGACACCTACGCCGCGGCCCACACCGCCCTCAGCGCGGCCCACGCCGCCTACGAGGCCCGCTTCGGACACGTGTTCGTCATCTGCCTGGACGGGGTGTCCCCCGCCGAGACCCTGGACCGGCTCCTGGAGGCCATCCGGTCACGATTGACAAACGATCCGGAGGAGGAGCGGGCGACAGTGGCCGATGAGCTACGGCGACTGGCAAAGGAACGGCTGGTAGGCGCGATGAGGGGCGCGGGGGACTGCGCGCTCGACCACAGCGAACCCGCGCCCGGCCGATAACAGGACAGCCCACCCCAGAAGCCGCGTGGCTAGCCCGTACGCATGCCAGTTTGATCACACAGCCAGACCCCGGCGCAGCCCAGCCGCAGCGCATCGCTACGATGCTGGGGGCCGGTGGACCGTACCCGGCCGGGCCCGACCGACACACCAAGCCGGCGCGGCCCCAATCCCCGCTCCCGGAGGAAACTTCCGTGCCGGCTGGAACGCTGTACCGCGGCCGGGAAGGAATGTGGTCCTGGGTGGCTCACCGAGTCACCGGCGTCCTCATCTTCTTCTTCCTGTTCGTTCACGTGCTGGACACCGCCCTCGTCCGTGTGTCCCCGGAGGCCTACGACACCGTCGTGGCCACGTACAAGACGCCGATCGTCGCGCTGCTGGAGTACGGCCTCGTCGCCGCCATCCTCTTTCACGCGCTCAACGGCCTGCGCGTCATCGCTGTCGACTTCTGGATCAAGGGCGCCCGCTACCAGAAGCAGATGCTCTGGACCGTCGTCGCCCTGTGGGTCGTGCTGATGCTCGGGGCCATCTACCCCGTCCTCGGTCACGCCGCTCGTGAACTCTTCGGGAGCTGACGCACATGTCCACGACTGAAAAGACCGCTGCCGGCGTCGGCCCCGTCGAGGGCGGTGCCGTCTACACCGTCGACAACCCGGCGCCCTTCATCGAGGCCCCGCGCCAGCGGACCAAGAAGACCCCGAAGAGCACCCGGGGCAACTTCGAGCTGGCCGCCTGGCTGTTCATGCGCCTGTCCGGCGTGGTGCTGGTCGTCCTGGTTCTCGGCCACCTGCTGATCCAGCTTGTACTGGACGGCGGCGTCTCCAAGATCGGCTTCGCCTTCGTGGCGGGCCGCTGGGCGTCCCCGTTCTGGCAGGTCTGGGACCTGCTGATGCTGTGGCTCGCCATGCTGCACGGCGCCAACGGCCTGCGCACGGTCATCAACGACTACGCGGAGCGCGCGAACACCCGGCTGTGGCTCAAGGGCCTGCTCTACACCGCCACGGTGTTCACCATCCTGCTGGGCACGCTGGTGATCTTCACCTTCGACCCGAACATCCGCTAGGCACGGGGTTGCGAGAATCATGAAGATCCACAAGTACGACACCGTCATCGTCGGCGCCGGTGGCGCGGGCATGCGCGCGGCCATCGAGTCCACGAAGCGCAGCCGCACCGCCGTGCTGACCAAGCTGTACCCCACCCGCTCCCACACGGGCGCCGCGCAGGGCGGCATGGCCGCCGCGCTCGCCAACGTGGAGGAGGACAACTGGGAGTGGCACACCTTCGACACGGTCAAGGGCGGTGACTACCTGGTCGACCAGGACGCCGCCGAGATCCTGGCGAAGGAGGCCATCGACTCGGTCCTGGACCTCGAGAAGATGGGCCTGCCGTTCAACCGCACGCCGAACGGCACGATCGACCAGCGCCGCTTCGGCGGTCACAGCCGCAACCACGGCGAGGCCCCGGTCCGCCGCTCCTGCTACGCGGCCGACCGCACCGGCCACATGATCCTTCAGACGCTGTACCAGAACTGCGTCAAGGAGGGCGTGGAGTTCTACAACGAGTTCTACGTCCTGGACCAGCTGATCACCGAGGTCGACGGCGTCAGGAAGTCGGCGGGCGTCGTGGCGTACGAACTCGCCACCGGCGAGATCCACATCTTCCAGGCGAAGTCCGTGGTCTACGCGTCCGGCGGCTGCGGCAAGTTCTTCAAGGTGACGTCGAACGCGCACACGCTGACCGGTGACGGCCAGGCGGCCGTCTACCGCCGCGGGCTGCCGCTGGAGGACATGGAGTTCTTCCAGTTCCACCCGACCGGCATCTGGCGCATGGGCATCCTGCTGACGGAGGGCGCCCGCGGTGAGGGCGGCATCCTCCGCAACAAGGACGGCGAGCGCTTCATGGAGAAGTACGCGCCGGTCATGAAGGACCTCGCGTCCCGTGACGTCGTCTCGCGCTCCATCTACACGGAGATCCGTGAGGGCCGCGGCTGCGGCCCCGAGGGCGACCACGTCTACCTCGACCTCACGCACCTCCCGCCGGAGCAGCTGGACGCGAAGCTCCCGGACATCACGGAGTTCGCGCGCACCTACCTCGGCATCGAGCCCTATACGGACCCCATCCCGATCCAGCCCACCGCGCACTACGCCATGGGCGGCATCCCGACCAACGTCGAGGGTGAGGTCCTGGCGGACAACACCACGGTCGTCCCGGGCCTGTACGCGGCCGGCGAGGTCGCCTGCGTGTCCGTGCACGGCGCCAACCGCCTCGGCACCAACTCGCTGCTGGACATCAACGTCTTCGGCAAGCGGGCGGGCATCGCCGCCGCCGAGTACGCGCAGAAGGCGGAGTTCGTCGAGCTGCCGGAGAACCCGGCGGAGCTCGTGATCGACCAGGTGGAGCGGCTGCGCGACGCCACCGGCACCGAGCGGGTGGCGGAGCTGCGGCGTGAGCTGCAGGAGACCATGGACGCCAACGTCATGGTGTTCCGCACCGAGCAGACGATCAAGACGGCGGTCGAGAAGATCGCGGAGCTGCGCGAGCGCTACCTGAACGTCTCGATCCAGGACAAGGGCAAGCGGTTCAACACGGACCTGCTGGAGGCCATCGAGCTGGGCAACCTGCTGGACCTCGCCGAGGTCATGGCGGTCTCCGCGCTCGCCCGCAAGGAGTCCCGCGGCGGTCACTACCGCGAGGACTACCCGAACCGCGACGACGTCAACTTCATGCGCCACACCATGGCGTACCGCGAGGTCGGCGACGACGGCACCGAGACCGTCCGTCTCGACTACAAGCCGGTCGTCCAGACCCGCTACCAGCCGATGGAGCGTAAGTACTGATGGCTACCCCTGTTCTGGACAAGGAAGACGCGGCCGGCAAGCCCGAGCCCGGTTTCGCCGACTCCCCCTACATCACGGTCACCCTTCGCATCCGCCGCTTCAACCCCGAGGTCGCGGCGGAGGCGGTGTGGGAAGACTTCCAGCTGGACATCGACCCGAAGGAGCGCGTCCTCGACGCCCTCCACAAGATCAAGTGGGACCTGGACGGCACCCTGACCTTCCGCCGCTCCTGCGCCCACGGCATCTGCGGCTCGGACGCGATGCGGATCAACGGCAAGAACCGTCTGGCCTGCAAGACGCTGATCAAGGACATCAACCCCGAGAAGCCGATCACGGTCGAGGCCATCAAGGGCCTCACGGTCCTGAAGGACCTCGTGGTCGACATGGAGCCGTTCTTCCAGGCGTACCGCGACGTCATGCCCTTCCTCATCACGAAGGACACGAACGAGCCGACGCGTGAGCGTTTCCAGACGGCCGAGGACCGCGAGCGCTTCGACGACACGACGAAGTGCATCCTCTGCGCGGCCTGCACCACGTCGTGCCCGGTCTTCTGGAACGACGGCCAGTACTTCGGCCCGGCCGCCATCGTCAACGCGCACCGCTTCATCTTCGACTCGCGTGACGAGGCCGGCGAGCAGCGGCTGGAGATCCTCAACGACCGCGACGGCGTGTGGCGCTGCCGCACGACCTTCAACTGCACGGACGCGTGCCCGCGCGGCATCGAGGTCACGAAGGCGATCGCCGAGGTGAAGCGTGCGCTGATCACGCGCCGCTTCTGAGGTCGACCGCTTGCGCTTCGAGGGCCCCTGTTTCCGGTTTCGCACCGGAGCCGGGGCCCTCTGGCATATGCCGCACCATCGAGTGAAGGAGATCGTGAAGGCCGCGCAGGCGTCGTCCGACCTACGATGATGCTCTCGACACCAGTTCCCAGGAGGCACCTGATGTCCGCAGCTTCCGTCGAGCAGCCCTTCCACGATGAAGAGCCGGTCACCCTCACGACCATCGCCGACGAGATCATGGAGCGCCATCCGGGCTACCGCGTCGAGATCATCGGAGGCCATCTCCTCGTGACCCCGTCCCCGGATGCACCTCACGCCCGAGTCCTGACCAAACTCATGCGTCCGTTCGTCGCAGCAGGACTGGACGACGGCGACCGAGGTCCTGCAGAACGTTGGACTCTGGCTCCCCACCGGCGCCGAGGACTACGCCATCCCCGACCTCGTGGTGGTGGACGCCGACATCGACGACCACCTCGTCGAGAACAACGCCTACGATCCGGCCGGCTTCCGTCTCGTCCTGGAAGTCACGTCCGGGAACTGGATGGACGACCTCAAGGCGAAGGTCGCCGCCTACGCCGAGGCGAAGGTCCCTGTCTACGTCGTCGTGGACCGCAAGCACCAGCGCCTCCATGTCCTGACCGACCCGGTCGGAAGTACCTATGAGGTCCACCGCCCGCACGCCTCCGGCGAGCTCGTCACTCTCCCGGACTCCATCGGCGCCAAGGTGACCCTCGACGTGACAGAGATCCTCAAGGCGGGTCGGCCGAGAACGAGCGACTGAGCCGCGACACTCAGAACCGGTCAGATCGGCAACGCCCTCGACCCGACCGACAGCCCCGTCAGCGAGGGCCCCCAATTCCTGCCCGAACGAACTCAGAATTCCCCGACAATTTCCCCTCGGCAGGCCAGAGACGTCGGCGCCTACGACGGATTGCGCCAGGCGTGGCCACAAGTTCCTCGGCACTCCGTTTCCCGTCGCCGCGTGTCAGCCACAGCGAACGTGGACAAGAGGATGCGAATGGACTTCACGCACTCGCTGGGGGGCAGATCTGCAATCTTCCCCGTTTGTTCGAGAATCGGCTCTCGAACAATCAAGCTACCGTTGCGCTGGACCGGCTGGCGTGGATCGCGCCGCGCGCCGACGAGCCGGGGCTGGCCGCCATGTATGCCTACCTTCGCGCACAGACCACGATGTCGTCCGGCCGGTACGACGTGGGTCTGCGGATGATTGACCGGGCTCTGCGGGATCTCGACGGCCTGGATGGGCGCCGTCCGGCAGGCGTTGCGGCCACGCAGGGGGTGATGCAGGCCAGGGCGTGCAGCAGCTCACGGCGGTGCCCGGCCGGCAGGACCCGGAGCTGGTCCAGCGTCTGCTCCCAGCCTCCTCCCCAGGCGCCGCGGCTGGAGTCCATGACGCGCAGCGCCTCGCCGGCGACCCGGCCGATGTCGCCGTCGGCGATCCTGTGGCGCAGCCGGTCCGTGTGCGACCGGGGCGTGCGGAGGGAGCTCATCAGCCACCGACCAGGGGGACGAGCTTCAGGAACATGACGTCGGTGCCGAGCGTCAGCCCGATCTCCTCGTCCGGGTCGGTGACCTGACGGTCGCCCACCAGCACCAGGAAGCCGTTTCCCGCGAAGGCCCGCTCGGCCAGGGCCGTCTGGGCCTCGGGGTCGATCCGGCGGGGCGTGCGCACCGTGTAGCCGTTCAGCGCGCGCTCGGTGTTCTCCGGCTGCACGAGGCCCTGGAAGACCTCCGGCGTACGGGCGTTGTACTCGGCGACCTCCTGGAACACCCGGCGCCGGATCAGTTCCCGTACGGTCAGCCGCTCTTCGGCGATCTCCACCCCAGGCCGTGCGTCGCTCCCCCGCCGTCGTCTCGTCGACGAACGTCACGATTCCCATGCCGAGGACAGTACGAGGCACCACTGACAATCCCCCCGGAACCTCGTGTTGAACATGTTCAAAAGTAGGTCTAGAGTCATCCTCGACAGCGTTTTGAACGTGTTCAAGAAGGGTGGGGCTATGGACCGCACGGTCATCGCCTACGTCATCTATCTACTGGTCAGCATCGGTCTGACCATCTGGGTGGCCCGCACGCTCAGCCGTAACGGCAGGGTCTTCCTCGCCGACGTGCTGCACGGCAACGAGAAGCTCGCCGACGCCGTCAACCACCTCTTGGTGGTCGGCTTCTACCTCGTCAACCTCGGGTTCGTCGCGCTGTACCTGAGCGATGACGAGACCATCACCGACGCCCGCGGCATCTTCGAGGCTCTGTCGACCAAGCTCGGCGTGGTGCTGCTGGTGCTCGGCGTGATGCACCTGGCCAACGTCTACGTGCTCAACCGGATCCGGCGCCGGGGCGCCATGGAGCGGGAGCAGATGCCCCCGGTGCCGCCGCAGGGCTGGGTGGCCCCGCAGGCGCAGGCCTGAGCGGAGACCGGTATGAACGCCACCGCACCGGTCCGCCGGCTCACCGTCCTGTATGACGCCGAGTGCTCCCTGTGCGCGTTCCTGCGCGACTGGCTCCTGCGGCAGCCTCAGCTGGTGCCGCTGGAGCCGGTCCCGGCCGCCACCGAGGAGGCCCGGCGGCGCTATCCCGGCCTCGACCACGGCGCCACCCTCGACGAGATCACCGTCGTCGGCGACGCCGGGCAGGTCTACCGGGGCCCCGCCGCCTGGGTGGTCACCCTGTGGGCGCTGCGCGAGCACCGGCCGCTCGCCCACCGGCTGAGCACCCCCTCCGGTGCCCTGCTGGCCAAGGGCGCGGTGCTCGCCGCCGCCAGGTGGCGCGGGGCGCGGGCGCACCGGGGGCAGCGCGGCGGCGCGCAGTGGGGCGGCCAGGTGTACCGGCGCGCGGACGGCTGGTCGTACGACCCCGGCAGGGGCTGGAGCTACACCGCGCCCGGCTGCGCCGACGGCACCTGCGCCCCTCGGTAGCCACACCCCTGCTGACGTTAGGCTCTCTTCCCGTGCCCGCGAAGAACGACGGCCCCGACGACGGCGCCACCCCCACCAAGTCCGAGCAGACCCGCGCCCTGATCCTGGAGACGGCCATGCGGCTGTTCCAGGAGCGCGGCTACGACAAGACGACGATGCGGGCCATCGCCAAGGAGGCAGGGGTCTCCGTCGGCAACGCGTACTACTACTTCGCCGGCAAGGAGCACCTGATCCAGGGCTTCTACGACCGGATCGCCGCCGAGCACCAGGTGGCGGTCCGGGAGATCCTGGACCGGGAACGCGACCTGGAGGCCCGTCTCGCGGGGGTGCTGCGGGCCTGGCTGGACATCGCCGCGCCCTACCACGAGTTCGCGGTGCAGTTCTTCAAGAACGCCGCCGACCCGGACAGCCCGCTCAGCCCCTTCTCGCCCGAGTCGGAGCACGCGCGCGAGGAGGCCATCAGCGTCCACCGGGAGGTGCTCGCCGGGGCCACGAAGACGAAGGTGCCCGAGGAACTGCGGGACATCCTTCCCGAGTTGATGTGGCTCTCCCAGATGGGGCTGGTCCTGTACTGGATCTTCGACCGTACCGAGGGGCGCGAGCGCAGCTACCGGCTGGCCGAGCGCGGCGCCCGGCTCACCGCGCGGGGCGTCGCCCTGGCCCGCTTCCGGGTGCTGCGACCGCTCGTGCGCGAGGTGCACGAGCTGTTCACGGAGTTCCTGCCGGGGATGACGAACGCCATCCCCGATCCGGCGGCGCGGCGGCGCTCCGACCCCTGACAGCGGGGCAGGCGTCAGAGGTCGGTGAGGCTCCACAGACGGAACACGCCCGTGCCGTCCGACAGGTACTGGCCACCGCCGACGTCCTCGGTCGTGACGACGTACTCCTTGGCCTGCCACAGCGGCAGCACCGGGACGTCCTCGGCGACGGTCTGCTGCACTGAACGGAAGTCCTGGTCGGCCTCGGTCCGCTCGGCGAAGCGCCGGCTGTCCTTGATGAGCCGGTCGACGGTCTTGCTGCTGTAGCCGGTGTTCATGGCGCTGCCAGTGCCGACGAGAGCGGCGCCGAAGGTGTCCGGGTCGGGGAAGTCGGCGAGCCATCCGACGGCGTACGCGTCGAGCTTGCCGCTCGCCCACTGCTTCTGGAAGGCGGTCCACTCGTAGCCCCGGAGGGTGACCTTGAACAGGCCGCTCGCCTCCAGTTCCTTCTTGATCTCGGCCGCCTCCTGCTCACCGGCGCCGCGGCCCTCGGCGTAGCCGTAGGTGACGTGCACGGGCAGGCTCACGCCGGCCTGGGTGAGCAGTTTCCGGGCCTTCTCCGGGTCCGGCTTCGGGTAGTCGTCGAAGAACGAGGTGGTGTGCCCGGTGAGGCCCGCCGGGATCAGGGAGTACAGCGGGTCGACGGTGCCGTCGTAGACGGTGGCGGCCAGCTGCTCGCGGTCGATGAGCCAGGCCATGGCCTGCCGGACCTTCGGGTCGTGCAGCGGCTTGCCCGCGCGGGTGTTGAAGTACAGGTTCCGGGTCTCCGAGCCGTCGGCCTCGTAGACGCGCCGGCTGGGGTCGCTCGGGTTGAGTCCGGCGAGGACGCCGGGCGGCAGCTGGTCGGTCGCGACGTCGACCTGCTTGTCTTTCCAGGCGGTGTCCAGGGCTTGGGGGGTCGCGTAGTAGCGCAGGTCGACGGGCCGCCCGTCGCCGCCGCCGACGGCACCCCGGTAGTGCTGGTTGGGAGCGAGGACCGCCTCGTGGTCCTTCGTGTACGAGGTGAGGGTGTAGGGGCCGGTGCCGTCGACGCCGGCGTCGGTGCGCAGCTTGCCGGCCGGGTACGCGGTGTGGTCGACGATCGAACCGGCGCCGGTGGCGACCTTGAAGGGGAACGTCGCGTCCGGGGAGGTCAGGTGGAAGGTGACGGTCATGCCGGCGGCGTCCACGGAAGCCAGGGTGCCGAGCAGGGACGCCGGGCCGACGGGGGCCTTGATTTTCAGGATCCGGTCGAAGGAGTACTTCACGTCCTGGGCGTTCATCGCCCGGCCGCTCGGGAAGGTGAGGCCGTCGCGCAGCTCGCAGCGGTACGTGGTGAGGTCGCCGTGCGCGAACGCGCAGCTCTTCGCCGCGTCCGGCACGGGGGCGGTGCCGCCCGGCGCGAAGGTCAGCAGCGGCTGGAAGACGTTGCTGAACAGCGCCCAGGAGCCCGCGTCGTAGGCACCGGCCGGGTCGAGCGAGGTGACGCCGTCCGTCGTGCCGACCGTGATGGTCTTCCCGTAGCCCTTCGACGGCAGGAACTGCCAGGCGCCCACGCCCACGGCGGCCAGGACAAGCAGCCCCGCGAGTATCCGTATGCGAACCGACCGCATCGGCTTTGTCCTCCCCAGGCCCTTTGAGCCCGTTCAGGCCCTTGTGCGTATGCCACACCCCTTCGTGGCGCGCTCACCCAATCACAGGATTTTGAGCGGGGGGAGGGGAGATCTGCCGAGTTGGGAAAGACCTTACCGATGGAGACCGATGGGTGTTTCGGTCCGGTTTCACAGCGTTCTCACAGGGTGCGCGCCGTCAGGCCCGCCTCGACGCCAGCTCGATCAGGGTGATGTCCGACGGGGCGCCCACGCGGGTGGGCGGGCCCCAGGCACCGGCGCCGCGCGAGACGTAGAGCTGGGTGTCGCCGTAGCGGTCCAGGCCCGCGAGGGTGGGGTTGGCGCCGGAGGCGATGAGGTTGCCCGGCCAGAGCTGGCCGCCGTGGGTGTGGCCGGAGAGCTGGAGGTCGACGCCGTGCTCGACGGCGTCGTGGATCTGGACGGGCTGGTGGGCGAGCAGCACGCACGCGCGTGCGGTGTCGCGGTCGCCGAGCGCCTTCGCGAAGTCGGGGCCCTGGCCCTCGTCCTCGCCCGCGACGTCGTTGACTCCGGCCAGGTCGAAGTACGGCATCTCCCTGCGGGCGTTCTCCAGGGGGGTGATGCCCAGGCGGCGGACCTCCTCCACCCATTGCTCGGCGCCGGAGAAGTACTCGTGGTTGCCGGTGACGAAGTAGGAGCCGTGACGGGCCCTCAGCTGGGCGAGCGGGGCGGCCGCGGGGCCGAGGTCCTTCACACTGCCGTCGACCAGGTCGCCTACGACCGCGATCAGGTCGGGCTGGGTCGCATTGATCGTCTCGACGACCTTCTGCGCGAAGCCGCGTCCCAGGACCGGGCCGAGGTGCACGTCGCTGACCACGGCGATCCGGTACCCGTGCGCGGCGCGCGGCAGCTTGGCCAGCGGCACGGTGACCCGCTTGGCCTTCGGGCCGCGCAGCACGCCGTACGTCCCGTACCCCACGGTCCCGACGGCGGCGGCCGCGGCGGCCCCGGCGACGACCCGCGAGACGAAGAGACGGCGGGTGGGGCCGGTGGGGGTGGCGGTGTAAGGGAGCTGTGGGGAGGCCTCGGGCGCGGCGTCCGGGCCGGTGCCGTTCGGCGGGTGAGGGGCGGTGGCGGAGGCGCCGCGGTCGTGCTGCGAGGCGGCTGCGGGCGTCGGACCAGGCGCGGGTGCCCCGGCATCGCCGGTCCCGGTCACGGGAGCCGCGCCGCTGCCGTTCGCCTGCGGCGCGGCGACGCTGTTGCCCTGGGGGCCTGCCGTGCCCGTGGCGGGAGTGCCGTCCGCAGGGGAGTCGGGGGCCGATGCCGACACTCCCTCGGTGGGCGTCACCGGGTCGGGCTGTGGGCGCTGGTCCGTTCGTCTCGCCCGGTGCTCCAGGAAGCGGCGCAGGAGCGGTCGGACGATCTCGCCGGCCACCACCGCCAGCAGGAGGTATATCGACAGGGCCAGCCACAGGAAGCCCGGCCAGGCGAGGACCTGCTGGAGCCAGAAGGGGGCGCCGGAGCGTTCGGCGACCAGGGCCGTGATCGCCAGGCCCCAGCCGCCTGCGATCAGGACCGCACCGGCACGGCGGACGAGACCCGGGCCGCGGGTCGTGTCGCGGAACAGTCGGCGCCACACGTACCAGTTGGCCGTCACGACGACGGCCAGGACCAGTACGGCGACGAGTACGAAAACGATGACCACGGTGCCGTTTCTCCCGATCGCCGCTATGACGTCCGGCGCAGTGCGCGCAGACCACGCAACCCGATGGCCCCGACGGCCGTCCCCAATACGAAGGACACGACGGCGAGCAGCAGGTGCACCCAGAAGTAGGCCGTGGGATCACCGTCGTCGAAGGCGAGTCCGCTGCTGTCCTTGACGAGGTTTTTGACGAAAGTGATCCAGATGACCCAGCTCCACACCCCGAAGGCGAGCAGGAACCAGGAGACGGGGCGGCTGAGCTTCATGAGACCAGTATCGCCAGCCGGTGTCCGGTTCCGTTCCCGGGGTGGGGCCGGAGGCGGGACTTCCCCCCGTACGGCATGTACGTTTCCGACCGTGCCCGCTCCGAAGAAGACCGCCAGGCGATCCCTGTTGGTCACCTCCGCCGTCCTGTCGTCCCTCGCCCTGGCCGCGCCCGTCGCCGTCGCCGCCCCGAAGCCCTCGGACAGCCCGTCGGCGAGCGCGACCCCCTCGGCCACTCCCCCGGCCTCGATGTCGAGCGTGGGCGGCGCCCGGCTCGGCAGGCCGGGGACGCAGGTGAACCTGGCGAGCGGCGTACCGGTGCTGCCGAAGGATGTGAGCGCCCGTTCCTGGATCGTCGCCGACGCCGAGTCGGGTGACGTGCTGGCCGCGCACAACGCGCACTGGCGCCTGGCCCCCGCGAGCACGCTGAAGATGCTGTTCGCGGACACGCTGCTGCCGAAGTTCCCGAGCGACACCAAGCACGAGGTCGTGCCCGCGGACCTGGCGGGCATCGGCGCGGGCTCCAGCATGGTCGGGATAAAGGAGGAGGAGACGTACACGGTCCACGACCTGTGGCTGGGCGTCTTCCTGCGCTCCGGCAACGACGCCGTGCACGTGCTGTCCGCCATGAACAAGGGCGTCGAGAACACCGTCAAGGAGATGAACGAGCACGCCGAGGAGCTCCAGGCCCTCGACACGCACGTCGTCAGCCCGGACGGCTACGACGCCGAGGGGCAGGTCTCCTCCGCGTACGACCTGACGCTGTTCGCCCGCTCCGGGATGCAGAAGAAGGACTTCCGCGAGTACGCCTCGACGGTCAGCGCCAAGTTCCCCGGGCAGACCAAGAAGGGCAAGAAGGGCAAGAAGGTCCGCGAGTCCTTCGAGATCCAGAACACCAACCGGCTGCTGGCCGGTGACTCCGACGTGCCCGTCTACGCGGGCATCGCGGGCGTCAAGAACGGCAACACGACCAATGCGGGCGCCACCTTCACCGGCGTCGCCGAGCGCGGCGGCAAGGTGCTGCTGGTGACGGTGATGAAGCCGGAGAAGCCCGAGCACAACGAGGTCTACAAGGAGACGGCCCGGCTGTTCGACTGGGGGTTCAAGGCGGCCGGGAAGGTGCAGCCGGTGGGCGAGCTGGTGCCGCCCAAGGGCGCCGCGCAGGCCAAGCCCGGCGCGAACCCCTCCGGCGAGGCGGGCGGCTCCGGGGACGGCGGCAGCGGCACGGCCGGGACCGGTTCGAAGCCGGTGGCCGGCGCCCCGGCCGCCGACGGCTCCAGCGGCATCGGGACCGCGCTCGGCATCACGGGCGGGGCGCTGGTGCTGCTCGCGGGCGGCGCGTTCCTGGTCAACCGCCGTTGGCCGCTGCCGGATCTGGTGCGCCGCCGGACTCGTCCGTGATCTCGGGGACTTCGTCCTCCTTGCTCTGCGTCGCCGTCCAGGCGCCGCAGAACAGCACCAGCTTCGAGGTGAAGTTGATCCACAACAGCAGCGCGACGGGCACTCCGAACGCGCCGTACATGCTCTTCGCGGCCACGCCCTGCAGATAGCCGCTGAGCAGCAGCTTCAGCAGTTCGAAGCCGATCGCGCCGGTCAGCGCCGCGACGAACAGGCGGTGGCGCGTCGGCTCGACGCCGGGCAGCAGGGTGAGGACGTAGAGCAGAAGCAGGAAGTTCGCGAAGACGGCGATCAGGAAAGCGGCGATGTGCAGCAGGACACCACTCCAGCCGCCCTCGTCGATGCCGAGCTGCCGGGTGATCCAGCCGATCATCGCGGAGGCGACGGCGGAGGCGGCGATGGTGACGAGGAGCGCGCCGCCGAGGCCGACCAGGACACCGGCGTCCTTGCCGTAGCGCAGGAGCGGGTTCTCCTCCTCGTCGGGCAGCTCCCACACGGCGCGCAGGCACTCGCGCATCGAGCCGGCCCAGCTGATGCCGGTGAAGAGCAGCAGCGCGCCCGCGATGAGACCGATCGTGCCGGCGTTGTCCACGAGGCCGGCGATGTCCAGCTGGTCGGAGATGCCGGGGACCTGTTCGGCGAGCTTGTCCTGCAGCACGTTCTCCTGCTCCTTGCTGAGCGTGGCGGCGGCGATGGTGGCGGACACCGTCAGCAACGGGAACAGCGCGACGAAACTCCTGAAGGTCATCGCGGCGGCCAGCCGCGGCCACTTCACGCGGTCGAGCCGCTCGTACGACCGCCACGCGTGGCTGATCGTCAGCCGCTCCGACCACGGCCCGATCACCGGGAGCCTTTTCAGCCAGTCCATGATCCGACTCTGCCCTCCGCCCGGAACACCCATGTACGGGTACCCCAGAACCGCAGGACTGTGGCCAGCGCCATACCGACGACCGCACCGGAGACGGTGTCCGCGCGCTGCGAGGTGAGGCCGAGGCCGTAGTGGCTGACGGCCAGGCACAGCAGTTGTACGGCGGCTCCGGCGAGGTTCACCGCGAAGAACACGGCGTACGGGCGCAGGCCCGGTGCGCGCGCGGTCCGGTAGGTGCCGAGGGCGTTGCCCGCGTAGGCGACCGTGCAGGCGGCCAGGAAGGACAGGGACTTGGCGGTGAGCGGGTCGAGTCCGGCGGGACCGCGCAGGCCGGTGAACAGGGCCAGGTCGACGGCGTAGGCGAGGAGCCCGACGGTGGCGAAGCCGATCAGTTCCCGGCGGCACGGGACGCCGGGGCTCGACGGAGTCGGCGCCCCCCGCCCGACGGGCCGGAGGCTCCGCCACGCGCGCGTGGTCACCAATTCGCCACGGCCAGGCCGTACATCGCCACCCAGGCCACGCCGATGAGCGCGAGGGCGCGGTCGCGCAGGACGACGTCCTCGGGTTCGCCGGCCGTGCCGCGGTCGGCGAACACGGCGTACCGGAGGATCGCCAGGATGAAGGCGACCATGGACAGTTGGCGCCAGGGCAGGACGCTGGTGTGCGGGACGCCGCCCTCCTCCATGGCCCACAGGCAGTAGCCGAGGACGGCGACGCCGGCCGCGAGCTGCCAGACGAAGCGGAGGTAGCCGGTGGTGTACTCGGTGAGCAACGCCCGTGTGGCGCCCGCTTTTCCGGCCATCTGGACGGCTTCCGAGTAGCGCTTGGCCGACACCATGAACAGCGCGCCGAAGCCGGTGGTGATCAGGAACCAGCGGGACAGCGGAATGCCGAGGGCGAGTCCGCCGATCATGGCCCGCATCAGGAACCCGGTCGTGACGACGACGAGGTCGACGACGAGGACGTGCTTGAGGCTGATGCAGTAGGCCAGTTGCATGGCGAGGTAGGCGGTCAGCAGGGCGGCGACGGCGGGCCCGCACAGCCAGGCCGCGGCGGCGGGCGCGAGGACGCCGAGACAGCCGCCGACGGCGTAGGCGACGGGGACGGGGACCTGCCCGGCGGCGACCGGGCGGTGCCGCTTGACGGGGTGGGCGCGGTCGGCTTCGGCGTCGCGGGCGTCGTTGACGAGGTAGACGGCGGCGGCGCAGGCGGTGAAGAAGCAGAAGACCAGGGCGAGTCGGCTCAGGGCGTGCCGGGAGAAGAGCTCGCCCGCGGCGGCCGGGGCGGCGACCACGAGGACGTTCTTGACCCACTGCTTGGGGCGCGCGGTCCTGAGGAGCCCGGCCAGGAGACCGCCCTTGCGGGGTGGCGCGGGCCGCTCATGGTGGGTGCGCTGCCGCAGGACGGCCGTCTCAGTCATGGTCGACGCCTCCCCGCATCCAGCGGGCGCCCAGCCGGGCCGTGAGGGCGCCGAGGGCCGCGCCCGCGGCCACGTCGGAGAAGTAGTGGACGCCGGCCACGAGGCGCGATACGCACACGGCGGCGGCGAGCGGCGGGACCGCGTGGGCTCCCAGGGCGCCGAAGGCGACGGCGGCGGCCGCGGCGGAGGTGGCGTGCGAGCTGGGGAAGGAGTGCCTGCCTGCGGTGCGCACCAGGGGCACGATGTGCGCGGGGCGCGGCCTGCGCACGACCCGTTTCACCCCCATGCTGACCAGGTGCGCCCCCGCGGTCAGGGCGGTGCCGCGCAACCAGGCGCCGCGCCGCCTGCCGTCGACGGCGGCTCCGGCGAGCCCCGCCGCCAGCCACAGCGCCGCGTGCTCCCCCGCCCAGGACAGGGCACGCGCGGCGCCGGCCACGCGAGGGTCGGTGCCGCACTCCCTGAGCGCCGAAACGATCCGGTGGTCCATGTCGTGCAGGTCGTCGAGGTCGTCCATGTGGACCTACTGTTCACGCCCATCAGGCCTTAAGTCCGGCAATATTGAGCGACATCCCATTAATCACCCATTTCGGGGAGGGATGCCATGTTCCCGAACTGATCGCTCAGACTGGGGCGATACGGTCACGAACATGTCTGCCGACACCGATTCCGGCCCGGACGTCATGGGCCTGGACCACACCACCGTCACGGGCTGGGGCCGCACCGCCCCCACCGCCGCCCGGCTGATCCGCCCCCGGTCGTATGAGGAGGCCGCGGCAGCCGTCCGGGGCTGCGGGGCGCGCGGCGGGATCCCCCGGGGCCTGGGGCGGGCGTACGGGGACGCGGCGCAGAACGCGGGCGGGTCCGTGCTCGACATGACGGCCCTGGACCGGGTGCACGCGATCGACGCCGACGGCGGGACCGTGCTGTGCGACGCGGGCGTCTCCCTGCACCGGCTGATGGAGGTGCTGCTGCCGCTCGGCTGGTTCGTGCCGGTCACCCCCGGCACCCGCTACGTCACCGTCGGCGGGGCGATCGGCGCCGACATCCACGGCAAGAACCACCACGTCTCGGGCTCCTTCGCGCGGCATGTGCTCGCCCTCGAACTGCTCACAGCCGACGGCGAGATCCGCGCGGTGATCCCCGGCACGCCGCTCTTCGACGCGACGGCCGGCGGCATGGGCCTGACCGGTGTGATCCTCACCGCGACGATCCGGCTCCAGCCGGTCGAGACCTCGCTGATGTCGGTCGACACCGAGCGGGCGACGGACCTCGACGACCTGATGGCCCGGCTCGCGGCCACCGACCACCGCTACCGCTACTCGGTCGCCTGGATCGACCTGCTGGCCCGCGGCGCCGCCACCGGCCGCGCGGTCCTCACCCGCGGCGACCACGCCCCGCTGGACGCGCTCCCGGCGCGCCTGCGCCGGGACCCGCTCGCCTTCCGCACCCCCCGCCTCCCGACCGCCCCCGAGATCCTCCCCGAGGGCCTGCTCAGCCGGACGACCGTGGGCCTGTTCAACGAGCTCTGGTACCGCAAGGCCCCCCGCGCCCGGACCGGCCGACTCCAGCGGATCTCCGGCTTCTTCCACCCTCTGGACGGCGTGCCCCACTGGAACCGCGTCTACGGCCGGGGCGGCTTCGTGCAGTACCAGTTCGTCGTCGGCCACGGCCGCGAGGACGCCCTGCGCCGCATTGTGCGCCGCATCTCCGAACGCCGCTGCCCGTCCTTCCTCGCCGTCCTCAAGCGCTTCGGGGAGTCCGACCCCGGCTGGCTGTCCTTCCCCGTGCCGGGCTGGACGCTGGCGCTGGACATCCCGGCGGGCCTGCCCGGCCTCGGCACGTTCCTCGACGAACTCGACGAAGAGGTCGCCGCCGCCGGCGGGCGCGTCTACCTCGCCAAGGACGCCCGGCTGCGCCCGGAGCTGCTCGCGGCCATGTACCCGCGCCTCGACGACTTCCGCGAGCTGCGCGCCGAGCTGGACCCGCGCGGGGTCTTCGTGTCCGACCTGGCCCGCCGCCTCAGTCTGTGAGCAACCTCTAGGAGCTGTCATGAAGGACGCCTTCGGCCTCCCCCAGTCCCTGCTCGTCCTCGGCGGTACGTCCGAGATCGCGCTGGCGACCGCCCGCCGGCTGATCGCCCGCCGCACCCGCACGGTCTGGCTGGCGGGCCGCCCCTCCCCCGCCCTGGAGGAGGCCGCCGGGCAGCTGCGCGGACTCGGGGCCGACGTGCACACCGTCGCCTTCGACGCGCTCGACCCGGCCTCCCACGAGGCCGTGCTCGGCAAGGTCTTCACCGAGGGCGACGTCGACATGGTGCTGCTCGCCTTCGGCCTGCTCGGCGACCAGGCCCGCGACGAGCGGGAACCGGAGGCGGCGGTGCGGGTCGCGCAGACCAACTACACCGGCGCGGTCTCGGCCGGTCTGGTGTGCGCCCGCTCGCTCCAGTCCCAGGGGCACGGCTCGCTGGTCGTGATGTCCTCCGTCGCGGGCGAGCGGGCCCGCCGCGCGAACTTCATCTACGGCTCCAGCAAGGCCGGTCTCGACGCCTTCGCACAGGGCCTGGGCGACGCGCTGCACGGCACGGGCGTGCACGTCATGGTCGTACGCCCCGGCTTCGTCCGGACGCGGATGACCGCCGGTCTGCCCGAGGCGCCGCTCGCGACCACGCCCGAGGCGGTCGCGACGGCCGTGGAGCTGGGGCTGCGGCGGCGCACGGAGACGGTGTGGGTGCCGGGGACGCTGCGCGTGGTGATGGCGGCGCTGCGGCACCTGCCGCGCGGGGTGTTCCGGCGGCTGCCGGTCTGAGCCCGCGAGCGGGTCAGCGGATGGGGACGGAGCCGCGCTCCATCCGCCCGGCCTGCGGGGGGACCACCGAGCCGCCGAAGGGGAACTCGCGGAGCTTGCGCCAGACGCCGTCGGCGCCCTGCTCGTACAGGGCGAAGCCGGTGCAGGGCCACTCGGCCTCGTAGCCGGCGAGTTCCTCGAAGGCGCGGTCCATGGCCGCCTCGTCGATGCCGTGCGCCACGGTGACGTGCGGGTGGTACGGGAACTGCAGTTCGCGGGGGGCCGGTCCGGCGGGGTCGCGGACCTGCTGCTGGAGCCGTGTGCAGGCCTCCGCGCCCGCGACGACCCGGACGAAGACCACCGGCGACACGGGCTGGAAGGTGCCGGTGCCGGACAGCCGCATGGGGAACGCGCGGCCGGCGGCGGCGACCTCGGCCAGATGCGCCTCGACTGCCGGCAGGGAGGCTTCGTCGACCTCCGTCGGCGGCAGCAGGGTGACGTGCGTGGGGATGCCGTGAGCAGCGGCGTCGCCGAAGCCCGCGCGCAGCTGCTGGAGCTCGCTGCCGTGAGGCTCCGGGACCGCGATCGAGACACCGATCGTTACGGTCCCCACGTCGTCTCCTGTCGTGTCAGTGTGGCCGCTGATACGACCACCCGGTTATCGACTGTACGGCCACGACCGGGTTACGGGCAGGCGCAACCGGAGTGATGTACAGCGCTGTTCGGTGGTGCGGCTGTGCGCGGGGGCGGGTTCAGTGCTTGGCGGGCAGGAAGCCGACCTTGTCGTACGCCTGCGCGAGGGTCTCGGCGGCGACCGCTCGGGCCTTCTCGGCGCCCTTGGCGAGGATCGAGTCGAGCGTCTCGGGGTCGTCCAGGTACTGCTGGGTGCGCTCCCGGAACGGCGTCACGAAGCCGACCATGATCTCGGCGAGGTCCGTCTTGAGCGCGCCGTACATCTTGCCGGTGTACTTCTCCTCCAGCTCGGCGATGCTCTCACCGGTGAGGGTCGAGTAGATCGTGAGGAGGTTGCTGACGCCCGGCTTGTTCTCGGCGTCGTGGCGGATCACCGTGTCGGTGTCGGTGACGGCGCTCTTGACCTTCTTGGCCGTGGCCTTCGGCTCGTCGAGGAGGTTGATGAGGCCCTTCGGCGTGGACGCCGACTTGCTCATCTTGATCGACGGGTCCTGAAGGTCGTAGATCTTCGCCGTCTCCTTGAGGATGTACGGCTTCGGGAGGGTGAAGGTCTCGCCGAAGCGGCCGTTGAAGCGCGTGGCGAGGTCACGGGTGAGCTCGATGTGCTGGCGCTGGTCCTCGCCGACCGGGACCTCGTGGGCCTGGTAGAGCAGGATGTCCGCGACCTGGAGGATCGGGTACGTGAACAGGCCGACCGAGGCGCGCTCGGCGCCTTGCTTGGCGGACTTGTCCTTGAACTGGGTCATCCGGCCGGCCTCGCCGAAGCCGGTGAGGCAGTTCATGATCCAGGCGAGCTGGGCGTGCTCGGGGACGTGGCTCTGCACGAAGAG
Source organism: Streptomyces sp. NPDC006265 (assembly GCF_040613555.1). NCBI lineage: Bacteria > Bacillati > Actinomycetota > Actinomycetes > Kitasatosporales > Streptomycetaceae > Streptomyces > Streptomyces sp. NPDC006265. Next base: position 4,651 of record NZ_JBEXSH010000020.1, on the reverse strand, counting down.
CGTGCAGCGGTCCGGGTCGAGACCCGCCGCGAGGAGCTGGGCCGCGGCCAGGCGCGTGTTCGCGCGCAGGTCCTTCGGGTCCTGCGGGATGGTGATCGCGTGCAGGTCGACGACCATGTAGAACGCGTCGTGAGTCTCCTGCAGGGCCACCCACTGGCGGACGGCGCCGAGGTAGTTGCCGAGGTGGAACGAGCCGGCGGTGGGCTGGATCCCGGAGAGCACGCGAGGTCGGTCAGAGGCCATGTTCACCATTCTCTCAGGTCCCGGGGGCCGATCCGGAACCGGCCGGAAACAGACGGGCTCCCGTTCGGCCCTGGCGGTGTAGCCAAGAGAGTGAGGCACGCGGGGGTCTCCCCGGCCGTGCTCGGGCGGTGCGAACGTGGAGGGGACCGATGCGGGCACGAGGCGGGGCGGGGAGAGCGCGGGGCCGGGGCCGGGTGGTGCGGCCTGCGCTGGGGGTGATGGTGGCGGCCGTGGTCGCCTGGTGCGCGACGGTCTCGACCGCCGCGGCCCTCCCGGCGCGGGGGCGGGACGTTCCGGACGTGGCGATGGTCGTCGCGGGCGGTACGGGGCGGACTGCGGCGGTGCGCTCGGGGCAGCGCGACTTCGCCCGGCTGTGGCAGCTGCTGCAGCCCACGCACCAGGAGACGGAGCGGGTGCCGGAGGACTGGGCGGAGGGGCACTTCCCACAGGTGCGGCTCACGGTGCTCTGGGGGCTGTCCGGGGTCGGCGGCTGGCCGGGCACGAACCGGCCGCCGGGTGGGGACGTGGCCGTCGAGCGGCAGGACCAGCTGATGGTGGCCGAGGACGGCACGCCCTGGGTGCGCTCGGATCCCAGACCCACCGTGGAGGACGACGACATCCGCTGGCACCGGGCGCCGCGGTCCGTGTTCGAGCGGTTCGACCTGGCGCGGCTGCTGGGTGACGCGGAAGACGGGCCCGTCGGGAGCACGGCCGCCGCCGCGGACCCGGGCGGTCCGGTACGGGGTGACGTCCGGTGGGCGGTGGCGGCGGGGGCGCTGGGGCTCGCGGCCGGTGCGGGCGGCACGCTGCTGATACGCCGCGCGGCGGCCCGGCGGGAAGCCGGACCGCCGCGGGAGGAGCCGCGTCAGGTGTTGATCGACCTGGACGATTGACGGGCCACGGGTGTCAGCCCAGGCCCCGGACTGGCGACGGACCACGGGTGTCAGCCCAGGCCCCGGACTGGCGACGGACCACGGGTGTCAGCCCAGGCCCCGGACTGGCGACGGACCACGGGTGTCAGCCGAGGTCGATCTCCGGGTAGAGCGGGAAACCGGCCACGAGGTCGGTGGCGCGCTGGGAGATCTCGTCCGCCACCTTCGCGTCGAGGACGTGGGACGCCTTGGAGGGGACGCCCGACTTGGTCGTGCCCGGCTCCGCGGTGGTGAGGACGCGGTCGATGAGGCCGGCCACCTCGTCCATCTCGGCGGTGCCCAGGCCACGGGTGGTCAGGGCGGGGGTGCCGATCCGGATGCCGGAGGTGTACCAGGCGCCGTTCGGGTCGGCGGGGATGGCGTTGCGGTTGGTGACGATGCCCGAGTCGAGCAGGGCGGCCTCGGCCTGACGGCCGGTGAGGCCGTAGGAGGAGGCGACGTCGATCAGGTTCAGGTGGTTGTCCGTGCCGCCCGTCACCAGGGTCGCGCCGCGGCGCATCAGGCCCTCGGCCAGCGCGCGGGAGTTGTCGACGATGCGCTGGGCGTAGTCGCGGAAGGACTCCTGGCGGGCCTCGGCGAGGGCCACGGCCTTGGCGGCCATGACGTGCGGGAGCGGGCCGCCGAGGACCATCGGGCAGCCGCGGTCGACCTGGTCCTTGAGCGAGTCGTCGCACAGGACCATGCCGCCGCGGGGGCCGCGCAGCGACTTGTGGGTGGTGGTCGTCACGATCTGGGCGTGCGGGACCGGGTCGAAGTCGCCGGTGAGGACCTTGCCCGCGACCAGGCCCGCGAAGTGCGCCATGTCGACCATGAGCGTCGCGCCGACCTCGTCGGCGATCTCCCGCATGATCCGGAAGTTCACCAGACGGGGGTAGGCGGAGTAGCCCGCGACGATGATCAGCGGCTTGAACTCGCGGGCGGAGGCGCGCAGCGCCTCGTAGTCGATGAGGCCCGTGGCCGGGTCCGTGCCGTAGGAGCGCTGGTCGAACATCTTGCCGGAGATGTTCGGGCGGAAGCCGTGCGTGAGGTGGCCGCCGGCGTCCAGGGACATGCCGAGCATGCGCTGGTTGCCGAAGGCATGGCGGAGCTCGGCCCAGTCGGCGTCCGTGAGGTCGTTGATCTGGCGGACGCCGGTCTTCTCCAGGAAGGGCACCTCGACGCGGGCGCCGAGGACGGCCCAGAAGGCGACGAGGTTGGCGTCGATGCCGGAGTGCGGCTGGACGTAGGCGTGGCGGGCGCCGAAGAGCTCCTTGGCGTGCTCGGCGGCGAGCGACTCGACGGTGTCGACGTTGCGGCAGCCGGCGTAGAAGCGGCGGCCGATGGTGCCCTCGGCGTACTTGTCGCTGAACCAGTTGCCCATCGTCAGGAGCGTGGCCGGGGAGGCGTAGTTCTCGGAGGCGATCAGCTTGAGCATCTCGCGCTGGTCGGCGACCTCCTGGCCGATGGCGTCCGCCACGCGGGGTTCGACGGCGCGGATCACGTCGAGGGCGGCGCGGTAGGCGGTGGAAGCGGTGGAGAGGGGCTCGGCTGACATGTGTGGACCTCCGGACGTTGCGTTCAGCGTTCACGGTACGGCCCAGGCGCACGGCTCTGTCTGCTCGGGCCGCTCCCCGATGGTTTGTCCATCCCAGCGCGCCAGTCACGGCCCACGGTCAGCCTACCGGGTGGGGTGGGCGGGGAGCGTCTGCCGGGTGTTCCTGCGCCCCGCCTACGCCCCGGACGGGCATAGTGAAAGGACCCCTAAAGGATCACGTGGGGCAGGAACCTTGCGTACTCGTCCGTTATCAGGCCCGAGGACTCGCGGATGCCCAGGCCCGCCGGCTCGTTCTCCACCATCCAGGCGCCCAGGACGACCCGGTTGCCGTCGAAGTCGGGGAGTGGGGCGAGCTGCTGATAGCAGCAGGGCTCGTCGCGGGGGGTGGGGGCGGATCCGGGCTCGTGGATCGTGACGCCCGCACCCTCTCGGCCGAGGAGGGGCTTGGCCACCCAGCCCGTGGTGGACAGGTCGCGAGGGCCGTCCAGGTACGAGGGGAGGAGGTTCGGGTGGTCCGGGTACAGCTCCCACAGGATCGCCAGGAGCGCCTTGTTGCTGAGGAGCATCTTCCAGGCCGGTTCGATCCACAGGGTGGAGCCCGTGCCGCCGCCGTTGTCGAGGGTGTCCAGGACGTGGTCCGCGAAGCGGTCGGTGGTGAGCCACTCCCAGGGGTAGAGCTTGAAGATGCTGCGGATGAAGCGGAGGCGGTTGTCGACGAAGCGGCCGGAGAGGCGGTCCCAGCCGATCTCCTCCATGGCGATCCAGTCGGTGACCAGGCCCGCCTGTTCGGCGGTCTCCTTGAGATAGGCGACCGTCATCATGTCCTCGCCGAGTTCGTCCGCCGAGGAGTACGCGAAGTAGAGGGGGCTGCCCGGCGGGAGGAGGGCGGCCTGCTTCTTCCAGGCGTCGATGAGGCGTTCGTGGAGGGAGTTCCACTGGTCGGCGCCGGGGAAGCGGTCCTCCATCCAGAACCACTGCGGGGACGCGGCCTCGACCAGTGATGTGGGGGTGTCGGCGTTGTACTCCAGGAGCTTGGCCGGGCCGGTGCCGTCGTAGCGGAGGTCGAAGCGGCCGTAGACGGAGGGCAGTTCGGCGCGGCGGTGCCAGGCCTCGGCGACCGCGTGGGCGACGCGGGGGTCGGTGATGCCCAGGTCGGCGAAGCGGTTCTCGGTGACGATGTGGCCGGCGGCGGCCAGGCACATGCGGTGGAGGTCCTCGACCACCTCTTCGAGGGCCTCTATCTCCTCCAGGGAGAAGGCGTAGTACGCGCTCTCGTCCCAGTACGGGCGCAGGGAGTCGTCGGGGTAGCGGGTGAGGGGGTAGATCAGGCCCTGTTCCTCGACGGTCTGCTGCCAGCCGGGGCGGGGCTCGGCGGTCCGGCGTTCCATTGCCGTGTCCGCCCGTCAGCCGCCGCCGCTGCCGGAGCCGGAGCAGCCGAAGCCGCCCCGGTCGACGGCCTCGCTGCGGCTGAAGGTGCCGTCCTCGGCGTAGCCGCCGCTGACGTCGGCGTCGTAGTACCAGTCGGCGTCGGCGACCCTGGTCGTGCCGGTCTTCTTGCGGCCCTTGCCGGAGGAGGACGTGCCGGACGAGCAGTTCTTGTCGGCGACGATCTTGTAGCCGTCGATGTAGTCGTAGCTGTCCCGGTCCACGCAGCGGCGGTCGGGGTCGGAGCCGCAGGCGGACAGGGCCGCCGCGAGGACGCCCATGCCGCCCAGCACGACCGTGCTCGAGCGCAGCCTTCGCCGTGTTTCAGCCATGTGCGTGTCTCCCCCATGTCGCCCCGTTGTGCACTGACAGACGGTCAGCCTAGAGATCGGTGTGAACGGGCGCGCGTGGCCCCCCGCCCGCGGCCGCTCCCCTACTGTCGATTTGTGATCTTTGGAATGGTGTACGCCCTTGGTGCGGCGGTCTGCTTCGGCACGGCGACGGTGCTGCAGGCGAT
>NZ_JBEXSH010000019.1:0-26827 GCF_040613555.1 Streptomyces sp. NPDC006265 | reverse complement strand
CCAGGCCCATCGCCTCGAACTCGGCGAGCCCGGTGAACAGCATGCCCGCCATCGCCACGCACACCGTGACCCTTGTTGATCGCGAGTTCGGCGACGAGCAGGTAGGTCGGGATGCCCGCCAGGTGGAACATGAGGGGCTCGACACGGAAGCGGCCCGCCTCCGCCTCCGCCACCTCGTGCTCGACGACGTCCAGATCGCGGTAGTGGACGTCCACGCTACGGCCCTCGATCGTCAGCCAGGCCCCTCCGTTGAAGACGCCGCCGCCCCACGCGCCGATCTCGCAGACCTCGCCCTCCCAGCCGACGGCGCGGAGATCGGCCGGGTCGAAGGCGCCGCGGTAGTAGACCGCCAGGTCCCAGTCGCTGTCGGGCCGTTCGGTGCCCTGGGCCCTGGAGCCTCCGAGGGTGACGGCCTCGACGGCGGGGAGCAGGGCGAGGCGGTCTGCGACGGTGTCGAGGAAGGCGGGCACGGTGCGGCTCCCGGGCGGACGGACGGTGAGGGCTCGGGCAGCGTAGAGGACGGCTCGACCGCCGTGAAACGAAATACGGGTGCGCCCGCGCGCCGGGCCTCGCATGATCGGTGGGTTGCCCTGTCGCCGCACCGCAGATCGGAGACCCCACGTGATCCGCCGCGTCACCGTGCCGAGCCTTTTCCCGCCACCCACCTACGCGCACGCCTCCGTCGTCGAAGCCGGCACCGCATTGGCCTTCCTCGCCGGATCCGTGCCGCTGGACGCCGGTGGTGAGCTGGTCGGTCCCGGGGATCCCGTGCGGCAGGCCGAGCAGGTGATCGCCAACCTGGAGGAACAACTGAGGGCCGTGGGAAGCAGTCTGGTCCATGTCGTGGCGACCGAGGTGTACGTCGTGAGCAGCGAGCCCGCCGTGCTGTCCGCCGTCTGGAGTGTGGTGGAGTCGTCCGGTCTCAGTGCGGGCCCGCACTCGTCGACGCTGATCGGCGTGGCGTGTCTCGGGTACACGGGACAACTGGTGGAGATTACGGCGACAGCCGTCGTACCCGAGGACTCGTCCGCCGAGGAGTCGTCCGTCTGAGGAGAGTCCATGCTGATCGAGCACCGCGGGCGGCGTCCCGTCGTCCCCGAGTCCGCGTACGTCGCCCCGACGGCCGTCCTGTGCGGGGCCGTCGTCCTCGGTGAGCGCAGCCGGGTGCTGCACGGCGCCGTGCTGACGGCGGAGGACGGGGAGGTGGGGGTCGGGTCTGACGTCGTCGTCATGGACAACGCGCTGGTGCGGGGGCGGTCCGCGCACCCCGCTGTGATCGGGGACGCGGTACTCGTCGGCCCGCACGCCCATGTCAACGGGGCGACCCTGGAGGACGAGGTCTTCGTGGCCACCGGCGCCCGCGTTTTCCCGGGGGCCGTCGCGGGCACCGGCTCGGAGCTGCGGATCCACAGCGTGCTGCACGTCAACTCCGTGCTGCCGCCCGGCACCGTCCTGCCCATCGGATGGATCGCGGCGGGCGCGCCCCGGGCCCGGCTCTTCGCGCCCGGGGAGCACGACGAACTGTCGCAGATCCAGGAGGCACTGGACTTGCGAGGGCGGACGAGGCGGCGGCGGTCGCGGCGAGCGCGACGGTGGCGGTGAGGCTGCCGGTGTCGAGCAGCGCCACCGTCCCCGGGACGGTGTACGGCATCCCGCGCGGCACGTCGATGCGGGAGGTGATGGCCCGGCAGACGAGGTTCTACGGGGCCCATCACGACGACGTCACCCTCGACGGCCCGGGCGACCGGGGATGAGCTACCGGCTTCCGGGCCCTCCCCACGCCCTCCGCTTCGGCAGCGGCTCGGCGTAGCTCCCCACCCGGCTCGTGGTCAGCCCCAGCGCCACCAGCGACTCGGCCAGTTTGACCGCCGCGGCGACCCCGTCGACGACCGGCAGGCCCAGCTTCTGCCCGACGACCCGTTGCAGCCCGGTCATGCCGGCGCAGCCCAGGACGAGGACCTCCGCCCCGGCGGCGCAGGCGCGTTCGGCGGCGGCCAGGAACGCCGTCTCGGTTCGTTCCTCGTCGCCGAGGTCGAGCACGTTCAGGCCCGTGCCGACGATCGCGGCGCAGTTCCGCGCCACGCCCGCCGTCTCAAGGCTGTCCTCGATCTGGCCGCGCGAGCGTTCCAGCGTGGTCACCACGCCGTAGCGGCGGCCCAGCAGGCAGGCCAGATGCGCCGCGGCCTCGGTGATGTCGACGACCGGCGCATCGACCAGTTCCCGTACGCCCTCCCTCCCGTGCTCCCCGAATCCGGCCATGACCACGGCGTCGTACGGCGCTCCGTCGTAGGTCCGCAGCGTGTCCAGGACGGCCGCGGCGGACAGGTAGCTGTCGAGCCAGCCCTCCGCGGACGCCGGCCCCCAGGCCGGAGTCAGTCCGTCGACGGTGGTGCCCGGGTCTGCGGCGGCCCGGGCACCTCGTACGATCTCCTCGGTCATCTCCTGCGTGGTGTTGCAGTTGGTGACGACGATCCGCACGTCTCTCAGGCCTCCGCGGTGGCACGCTCGGGACGGCACAGGGCCGCGTACAGGCCGGCGGCGAGCGCCGTGCCGATGAACCAGGAGTACGGGGCGACGTCGCTGAAGGTCTTCACCAGCGCGAGCACCGCCGCGACACCGGCCGCGGGCAGGAACGCCCACAGCGCCTTGGGGTTGAAACCCTTGCGGTAGTGGTAGCGGGCGCCGGGAGAGGCGTCGAACAGTTCGTCCACGTTCACGCGGCCGCGCTTGACCCAGTAGTAGTCGACCATGATCACGCCGAACAGCGGTCCGAGGAAGGCGCCGAGGCCGCCGAGGAAGTAGTTGACGACGGTCGGGTTGGAGAAGAGGTTCCAGGGGGTCACGAGCAGCGCCGCGACGGTGCTGATCATCCCGCCGACCTTGAAGGTGATCTTCTGCGGCCAGACGTTGGCCAGGTCGTACGCCGGTGAGACGAAGTTGGCCACGATGTTGACGCCCATGGTGGCGATGGCGAAGGTCAGCGCGCCCACCACCAGCACCCAGGTGTTGCCGATCTCGGCGACCAGGTAGGCGGGGTCGGTGATCTCCTTGCCGAAGACCTCGAAGGCGCCCGCGGTGACGATGACCGACACGATCACGAAGGCCGTGGAGTTGATGGGCAGGCCCCAGAAGTTGCCGCGCCTGACCGACTTGTAGTCGGGGGCGAAGCGGGAGAAGTCGCAGAAGTTGAGCATCAGGGTGCCGTACGTGGCGAGGACCAGACCGATCGCGCCGAACCACTGGCGCCACTGCTCGCCGACCGAGACCGGGTGCGGGGTGGAGGTGAGCGAGATCGTCCAGCCGGCCTTGTAGAGGATCCACACGGCAAGCGCGATCATCACGAGCCAGATCGCCGGGCCGCAGAAGTCCTGGAACTTGCGGACCGATTCCATGCCTCGGCTGATGATGGCCGCCTGGACCAGCCACAGGGCGACGAAGGAGACCCAGCCGAGCGCGTCCAGGCCCAGGAACGAGTTGTGCGTCCACGACTCCAGTCCGGGCCAGGCCGCGAGCAGCATCACGTTGACGGCGACGGAGGCGAGGTAGGTCTGGATGCCGTACCACATGATGGCGATCACGGCCCTGATCAGCGCCGGGATGTTGGCGCCCCAGATGCCGAAGGCGATCCGGCTGACCACCGGGAAGGGCACACCGTGGCGCTGGCCGATCTTCCCCATCCAGTTCATGCCGATGTAGATGATCACGAACCCGACGAGCAGGGACGTGAAGATCTGCCAGACGTTCATGCCGAGGAAGAGAAGTCCGGCGGCGAAGGTGTAGTTGCCGAGGTTGTGGACGTCGGACATCCACATGGCGAAGAGGTCGAAGACCTTCCAATTGCGCTTCTTCGCGGGCGCGAGGTCTTCGTTGGTGAGTCTGGGATCGGGGACGAACGCTGGTGTGCCGGTGGTTGCGGCGCGATCGGCGAGGGACACGGGGGGCCTCCAGAGCAAGGGGACGACGGAGGACTGCTCTGCAGGACTGCGGACGGCCGCCCTGCGAGGTGTTTGGTATACCAAACTGCGTCATGGTCTCGTCGTCAACCGTTCTGACCGATGTCGCTCTTGTTAACCCTGCGTAAAAGACACCTCGCGTCGACGAAGATGGGCTGCATGACGAAGATCGAACCCCTCGGAGCGGTACGCGAACGCGTCACGGCCGATCTGCGCCAGGAGATCATCGCGGGCAGCCTCCGTCCGGGAGACCGCCTGGTCGAACGCGAACTGGCGGAGCGTTTCGGTGTCTCGCGCGTGCCGGTCCGGGAGGCGATCCGGGCACTGGTGGCGGAGGGTTTCGTCCATTTCGAGACACCCCGCCGCACGGTAGTACGCCGCCTCACCCCGACCGACGTCAAGGAACTGTTCGAACTGCGAGAAGCCCTGGAGGTCTACGCCGCCGGACTCGCCGCGTCCCGCGCGACGCGGGAGGACCTGGCCGAGGTCCAGGAGCTCGTCGACCGCGCCGCCGCCGCCACCGAGGCCGGGGACGCCGAGGTGATCACCGACGTCAACAGCCGGCTGCACGACCGCATCATGGCGATGGCCGGCAACAGCCTGCTCACCGAGGCCCTGGAACCGGTCGCCGGGCGGCTGCGCTGGATGACCCGGCGCAACGAGGAGTGGCCCCAGCTCCTCGTGGAGCACCGCGAGCTGTACGAGGCGATCGCCTCGGGCGACCCGGACCGGGCCCGTGCGCACGCGCTGACGCACGTGCGGACCAACTACCGCTCCACGGTCCGCCACCTGTTCGGCGAGGGGGCGGCCCCCTAGCGGCTTCCGGTGGCCAGGCCCGCCGCCCGCCCGGCCGTCCGCAGGACGTCACGCAGCATGGTGGGCGTGAGCCGGCCGGTGAAGGTGTTGCGCTGGCTGACGTGGTAGCAGCCGTAGAGCTCCAGGCCGTCGAGGCGAAAGCGGGCGCCGTGCGAGAAGGCGGGGCGCGGCCGGGGCACGGGCCAGCCGGCCTCCGCGAACGCGGGCAGCGCGGCCTGCCACCCGAAGGCGCCGAGCACGACCACGGCCCGCAGGGTCGGGCGCAGCAGCCGCAGTTCCTGCACGAGCCAGGGACGGCAGGTGTCCCGCTCCTCGGGGGTGGGTTTGTTGGCGGGCGGGGCGCAGTGCACGGGCGAGGTGACGCGCACGCCGTACAGCTCCAGGCCGTCGTGCGCGTGCTCGGCGGTCGGCTGCGAGGCGAGGCCCACGTCGTACAGCGCCTCGTAGAGGACGTCCCCGGAGCGGTCGCCGGTGAACATCCGGCCGGTGCGGTTGCCCCCGTGGGCGGCGGGGGCGAGTCCCACGATCAGCAGCCGGGCGTCCGTCGGCCCGAAACCGGGGACCGGCCGGGCCCAGTACGTCCAGTCCGCGAAGGCCGCTCGCTTGGCACGGGCCGTCTCCTCGCGCCAGGAGACCAACCGCGGGCAGGCCCGGCAGTCGGCGATGCGCCGGTCGAGGAGGGTGAGTCCGCTGACATCCATCACTCCACCGTAGGCGCAGGCGGGGTCACCGTCGTCACGGGTGCGAGCTCCACGGCGGCCGGTCCGGACCCGCCCCTCCCATGGGCTCAGACACCGGTGACCCGCACGGCCCGCCCATCGCTCCGGCGCCGCCAGAGCAGAGCCCCGGACAGCAGTACGGCACTCGTCAGCAGCCAGGGCAGGGGGCCCGGGCGCAGCGCCCCGACGGCCAGGCCCGTGAGCGCGCCGACCAGTTGCTGGGCGAGGGACTGGACGGACAGGGCGGTGGCGCGGCCCGCGCCGGCGACCCTGCGGTGCAGCAGGTTGTTCTCGTTCGGGGCCGCCGCGCCGAGGCCGAGGTAGACCAGTCCGAAGCCGACGAACGCGAGGGCCGTGGCCGCAGGGTGGACGGAGTACGCGGTGACTCCGAGCAGCAGCAGGCCGCCCGCACCGGCCGCGAGGCTGGCCATCACGGCCCGTTCACCGCTCCCGGTCGCCCGGGCGGTGAGCGGCGCGAGGTGGCTGCCGACGCCGGAGCAGACGAAGCCCGCACAGGACAGGGCGGCGTAGACCATCGCTCCGGAGCCGGTCGCGCCGGTCAGTGCGGCGGTGCGGCCCGGTACGAGCAGTTCGATCGCGGCCAGGGCGCCTCCGGCCGCCGCGGCGCCGAGGAGGACCCGGCGCACGACCGTGTCCCTGCCGCCCAGCCGGAGTCCGTCGAGCACGGTGACGGGGACGCCACGCAGCACGGACCGCAGAGTCGCCGGTGGTCGCGGGGGCTCCCGCAGGACGGCCAGCACGTAGGCGACGAAGACGATCCTCAGCGCTGCCCCCAGCAGCAGCGGGACGGACAGGGGCAGCACGGTCCCGGAGGTCGCCTCGCTCAGCCGGGCACCGAGGTCGGGTCCCAGGCCGAACAGCCACGGCAGGGCGCCGCCGAGCAGGATGCCGGCCGCGAGCGCGGCGGAGGTCGCGGTGCCGCCCCGGGCCAGGCCCGTGCGCAGCTCGGTGTCCGGGCCGGAGCACGCCTGGACGGTGTCGACGTACCAGGCCTCGGCCGTACCGCTGGCCAGGGCGCGGGCCGCGCCCATGAGGACCATGCCCGCGGTGAGCAGCCAGGCGGTGGTGCCGACGCCGATCAACGTGAAGGCGACCAGGTGGAGCACACCTGCCGCGGCCAGGACCGGCCGGCGCCCGAGAACGTCCGAGAGTCCTCCTGTGGGCAGTTCCAGCGCGGCCACGGTCAGCGAGTGCGCGGCGAACAGTCCGGCGATCGCGGCGAGGGACATGCCGCGCTCGCTGAACAGCAGGACCATCGTGGCCAGGCCCAGTCCCGGCGGCAGCCAGAGGAGCGCGCAGACGGTGACGTACCGGCGCCGCGCGGTCCGTTCCCCGGGCGGCTCGGTCATGAGCGGCGTCACGGGTTGAGGTCTCCGGGATCGATGCCTTCGGGCGACGGGCCGTCGAGGGGGTCGGGGTCTTCCGTGACGGGGGCTTCTGCGACGGGGCCCTCGGGGGCCGGGCCTTCGGACGCGGGGTCTTGGAGGGCGGAGTCTTCGGGGGCGGAGCCTTCAGAGGCAGGGACGGCAGGTTCGTGCGGGGCGAGCGGCAGTCCGGCGGCGAGAAACACGACGTGTTCGGCGCGTGGATCGTCCGCGTCCCGGGCGGTCAGCTCCTCCAGCTTCGCGGCGACGGTGTCGAAGAGCTCGGTGAGCGACTCGGCCGTCAGCCGGGGCATGAGATCGCTGATGCCCGACGGCTCCACCCACTCCTCGCCGAGCCGCCCGGCGGCCATGTCCGCCTCGTGGCGGGCCAGGGACCTCTCCAGGTGCTCGATCTGCCGTCGTCGCGCCAGGCTGACGAAGGCCCGGCCCGTCGCGGTGGACTCCATCGTCTCGTTGCTCCAGGACGTGAGGGTGTGCAGCGCCCGCCAGCGCCGCTCCCGCCCGTCGCGGTGCTCGGCCTCGGCGATGAACGCGTACTTCGCCAGCACTCGCAGGTGGTAGCTGGCCGACGCCGACGACTCCCCCGTCCGCCCGGCCAGTTCACTCGCCGTGGCGGGCCCGTCCTGACGCAGCAGCCCGAGCAGCTGGATACGCAGCGGGTGGGTGAGGGCCTTCAGGGCGGCGGTGTCGTGCTCGGGATCGAGTACGCGCTTGTGCTCGTCGCTGTCCATGCCGGCAGGGTAGGGCGCCCAGAGCATTTAGTAAAAGAGATTTTGCAAAACTAGTTTTGCAGACTTGTCCGCTGAGCCGGTATATCCCGCCCGGCGGGATGACGCGGAGGACTAAGGTCGGTGACATGGCTTCTCAAGGTGCGCAGTACGAGGGGACGGACGGGACCGAAGACGCGGCACCCGAGCCCCCCGAGGCCGCGGGCGGCTCCGGGAACGGCGATGCGAAGGCCCCGGATCCGAAGGTCGCCGCCGCGATCGCCGCCGCCGAGGCCGCAGGTCCGCAGGGCTCCACGACCGTGCGGGTCGACAGCTGGATCTGGTCCGTACGCCTCGTCAAGACCCGCTCCATGGGCGCCACCGCCTGCCGGGGCGGCCACGTGCGCGTCAACGGCGAGCGCGTGAAGCCCGCACACGGCGTCCGCGTCGGTGACGAGGTCCGTCTGCGGCACGAGGGCCGGGAGCGGGTCGTCGTCGTCACGCGGCTCATCCGCAAGCGGGTCGGGCCTCCCGTGGCCACCCAGTGCTACATCGACAACTCCCCGCCGCCCCCGCCCCGCGAGGCCGTCGCCCCCGCCGGCATCCGCGACCGCGGCGCGGGCCGCCCGACGAAGCGCGACCGCCGCGAGATGGAACGCCTGCGCGGAGTGACCGGGCCGGGCAGCGTGTCCGGCCCCGGCCCTGTTCCCGGCAAGGGCTTCGGCAGCGCCCCGGGCAAACCGAGGCCGTGAGGAAGGCGCGGAGCCCACATCACGCCGCGGACCGGCGTCCGGGAACCGGCCCTCGACCCCGCTCCGGACGCAGCCGGAGTCTCGGAGGCGCCCCGGTCGCACCGGTCACGCCCGTCGCCGCAGCAGCCGGAGCAGATCCGCGTTGTGCCCCCGCCGCGCCCACGCGATGAGGACGAGCGGCACGATCAGGATCAGCGGCGTCGCCGCGTACTGCCCGTCGAAGACGGCTATCTGCACGACGAACGCTCCCACCATCAACGCGCTCAGCGCCATCGCCGCCACCGACTGGAGCACCGGGATCAACAGGGCGATCGCCCCGGCCAGTTCGAGCGCGCCGATGGTGTACATCCCGGCGCTGCCCCAGCCGAGCCGCTCGAACGACTCGGCAGCCGACGGGTGCCCGATCAGCTTGGGCAGGGCGCTCGGGACGGCGTAGAAGAGGGCGAGCAGTACCTGCAGCGTGCGCAGTGCGATCCGCGCACGCCGCCCGCGAGCGGTCGCGGACTCGGCGATGACGACGCCGGCCGTGGTGGAGTCGGCTGTGACGGTGGCGGTGGTCTCGGACATGGAGGTCTCCTGGGGGAAGCGGTCCGTGATGGTGTCGGAGAGGTAGACCGGCCCGCGCCCCGGAACTCATCGCCGCCGGGGAGACGTCGACCGGAATGTCACCCCGGCCCCCCTCACCCACCGCCCTTCACGGGCGGAGCCGTTGGAGCCGCTCCCCGGGGTAGGGAGTCGCCCGGCTATCTCTCTGAAGGGTGCGGTAGAAGTCGGTCATCACGGCCGCGACCGGGGCGTTGCGGCCGAGGATCTCCGCTGTCCCGGGTGGCGCTCCGGCGGGTCGCCGACCCTGGGCCCATGCTCGTATCAGTTCTCCACGTGTCTCCCACTCTCCGCCGTACAGGGCGGTGATCAGCCAGTTCACGAGCCAACTGGCCGTGTAACAGCGGTCGTAGGCGCGGTGCCGTTGGTGGAAGTCGGCCTCGGCGCGCGTGAGGTCGAACCGGGTGGACAGGGCGAGGCCGAAGTCGGCGAAGTACAGGCGCCGGCCGTCGGTCAGGACGTTCTCGAAGTGGGCGTCGAAGTGGAGCAGCCCGCGGCTGTTCATGAAGGACGTGCCGGCGGCCAGTTCCTTCTCCACCAGGGAGCACGCCCGGTCCAGCGCCTCGTCACCGGCTCGCGCCCGCGCCGTGAGCCATGTGTGCAGGGTCTGGGGGACGTACTCCAGGAAGAGGGCGACGCTGGCCGAGCACTGCTGCAGGGCCTCGACCCGCCGTCTCACGCCCGCGCTTCCTCCCCAGTAGGCCACGACCTTCTCCACGTCGGCGAGTTCCTCCGCCTGATGGGGTGCTTCGTCCGGCAGCACCCGCCAGTGGTACATCAGCGGAACGCCCTCGAACTGCCCGGAGAGCACCCAGTTCGTCGTCATGATGTGGGCGGCGACCTCCCGCCACACCCCGAACGAGGGCCCGCCGATGCCGTACTGGCAGATCATGGGCAGCCCGAACAGGTTGGCCGTGGACCGGCGGTGTTCCGGCCGCTGCTCCAGGTCCGTGAGGGGCACGCGCTTCACGAAGACCGGCGTGCCGGACACGTCGAGCCGGGCCGACGCTCCGCCGATGCCCGCACCCAACGGCACAGCCCTGTCGACCAGTTCACGTAGTTCGGTGTCCCCGAGCAGTGCCAGGGAGGTCGCGACCGTGTCGTAGCCGCCCAGACGCCGCGGCTCCGCTCCCGTAGGCGGGCTCCCGCTCAGTTGAGTCACCTAGACCGCCGCCACCGCCCGCACCCATATCCGGTCCTCCGTCAGGTAGCGGTCCACCCTCAGGCCCGCCTCGTCCAGGGCCTCCTCGAACTGCTCCTTGGTCAGTGGTCGCGCCCGGAACGTATGGGTCCAGACCGCGTCCGGGAACTCGTACTCCGCATGGACCGAGTTGACTCCGTCGCCGAGCGGCTCCGAAGACGCGATCCGCATCGTGAAGCCGCTGGGGTCCTTGCGCTCTCGCGGCACGTTGTCGTGGTAGTCCTCGCCCTCCCGCTGGATCAGCACGCAGCCGCCCTCCGCGACATGGCGCATGCAGGTGCGCAGCAGACCCCGCAGCACCTCGACGTCCCCCGCGTGCACGAGGAACGACGCGAGCAGCACCACGTCGAACGTCTCGCCCAGGTCCAGGTCTTCGATCGGGCCGCATATCGTCCGCGCGCCGTGCACGCGCTCCAGCATCGGCGCGGACTCGTCCACCGCCGTGACCGTGAACCCGCGCTCCAGCAGTGCGTGCGTCATGCGTCCGACCCCGCTGCCGAGCTCCAGGATGCGTGCGCCCCCGCAAACCGCGGCGGCGATGATGTCTGGTTCGTCCCGGACGGGCAGCCGTGAGTAGAACTCCACCGCGCAGCCGTCCGGAGTGATGGCCCCGAGCCCCGTCCCCTCGTACGCCTCACGCATTTTCATCTCCATGCCCGTCCAACGGACCGCATCCGCACAGCCGTTCCCGCCACGGCCGCCTTCACCCGTCCGAGTGAACGAGACGGTGAGGGCGGTGAGGCGAGGCCACGACGGGGCCCGGTCGGCTACAGCCGAAACCAGCCGTGTCCCACGTACCAGTGGCCGCCCGCCCGCAGATGGTCCCCCACCGCCCGCTCCACGGACGTGCGCCTCGGCAGGCCGGCCACCGGCAGGTCAGGGTCTCCGAAGACGAAGCGGACAGGCTCGTTGTCCGCCGGTTCCGGCTCCTCGCCCGGGTCACGGCCGGGCTCGAAGCGCCCCTGGAACCGGACGATGTTGGAGTCGGGGTCGAGGTGGCACTTCAGCTGCGGGTCGAGCAGCCAGGAGTGGCACACCGCGACCCGATATCGCTCCCACGGGAAATGGCGGGCGAAGAATTCCCGCGCGAGTTCCAGGGAACGGTCGCAGGCCGCCGGTGACAGCGCCCCGTGGAAGTCCGGAATGTGCAGGTTGAGGCAGGGCTCCCCCGGTGCCGCGTCCAGCCCGGCCGCCGCCACCGCCCGCCCTGACCGCTGCCCGAGGCGGGCCCGCTCGAACTGGAGCCGTCCCAGCTGGTACAGCTCGCCCCGGAAGTGGCGCGTGAGCCATTGCGGGACCTCCACACCTCCCCTGCCACGCCGCCGTCGATGGAACGCCATGTTCCGTCCCAGGTCGGCGAGGGTCCGGCGGCTGACGTCGGCCGGGACACCCCGTTCGTGGTGATACGCGCGGGTGCTGGGCAACGCCGCGACGAACACGAATACGGCGAAGTACGGGCCCAGCGCGGCCGGAGCTTCGGCGACGCGCTCGGCGAGCGGCACCTCGATGCCGACCTCTCCGATGTCCCGTACCAGGTCCTCGACGCACTCCTCCAGGAGTCCCGTGGCCCGGACATCGGCGGTGAGTGTCCGCCGCAGGGCGACCAGGTCGTTGATGTCCTCGTGCGGCACCGCCAGGTCGAGAAGGATCTCGGGCAGTGTGTCGGCGTCCGGCAGCATGCGCGGCTCCCCCTGTCGACCTTGATGAACCCTCGCCACGAAGAGTACGTTGCAAGCAGGAGTGGTGATCGATGATGCGTACCGGCAGTGAACCGCGGACCGCGCGCAGTGCCCTGCGGGCGCGCTTCTGGCTGAGCCTGTGGGGGCTGGTCTGGGCGCTCTTCGGGACGGTGGCGTTCGCGATCGCGGGGCGGGACGGCTGGGCCGTCGCCTGCGGTGTGCTGCTGCTGATCGTCACGATCGACCTGTCCCTCGTCCTCCGGCACATCCGCCAGGGCCCGCGCTACCAGCCGGGCCGCGACATCCCGCCCTACCAGCCGCCGGACGAACGCCCCTGACGCAGGCGGGAGCGGCTGGTCACGCGTCGAAGCGCGCGGCCTTCAGGAACTCCGGATTCGGATCCAGCGCGGCCGCCAGGCGGAAGTGGCGCTTCGCCTGGTCGGGACGGCCCTGACGCTCATACGTCCGGCCGAGCGCGAAATGCGCGAACGCGTTGTCCGGCTCCCGCTCCAGGACGATCTGGAACTCGAGCTCCGCCGGCCTCAACTGCGCCGCCGCGAAGAAGGCCCGCGCCCGCAGCAGCCGGGCCGCGGTGTTCTCCGGGTGCGTGGCGATGACGCCGTCGAGCAGCTTCACCGCGCCCCGCGGATCCCGGGCCGCGAGCAGCTGCTCGGCGGCGCGGAAGTCGATGACATGGGTCTCCGGGGTTGGTCCGGTCGAACCGCTGGTCTCGGGCACGGCAGAGTCCTTCCCTCACTGCGTGGGTTCAACGCACCCACAGGGTGCCGCTATTCCGCGGGAGACGGCCGGCACGCCTGCGACCTGCGCACCAGCTCGGCCCACACATCCTTCACGCGCTGCTCCAGCTCCTCCAGCGGGACGTCGTTGTCGATCACGATGTCCGCGATCTCCCGGCGCTGCTCGCGCGTCGCCTGGGCGGCCATCCGTGCCCGGGCGTCCTCCTCGGTCATGCCGCGCAGCCGTACGAGCCGGTCGAGCTGTGTCTCGGGGGCTGCGTCGACGACGATCACCAGGTCGTACAGCGGCGCGAGGCCGTTCTCCGTGAGGAGCGGGATGTCGTGGAGCACGACCGCGTCCGCCGCGGCGGCCTCCTCCAGCTCGCGGGAGCGGGCCCCCACCAGGGGGTGCACGATCGAGTTGAGGGTGGAGAGCTTCTCCGCGTCGGAGAAGACGATGGCGCCGAGACGGGGCCGGTCCAGGCTCCCGTCGGCGGCGAGGATCTCCTCCCCGAAGGCCTCGACCACCGAGGCCAGCCCCGGCGTCCCCCGTGCGACGACCTCCCGCGCGATGCGGTCCGCGTCGATCAGCACGGCTCCGCACGCGACGAGCAGCCGTGACACCTCACTCTTGCCGGCACCGATGCCGCCGGTCAGGCCCACCTTCAGCATGTCCCGCAGCTTAGGCCCTGCCACTGACAGGGCCCTCGCCCGGGCCGTGTGACGGGATCAGTTGTCGCCTTCGCGTTCCGCCAGGAACTTCTCGAACTCCTGGCCGATCTCGTCCGCCGACGGGATGTCCACCGGCTCGGCGAGCATGTTGCCCCGGCTCTCGGCGCCCGCGACGGCGTCGTACTGATGCTCCAGGCCCTCGATGAGCGCGCTGAGGTCCTCGTCGCCCTCGCGGATCTGCCGGTCGATCTCCGTCTGGGTGCGATGGGCGTCCGAACGCAGGGCGTGGGCGATGCCGGGCAGGACCAGTCCGGTGGCCGCCGTGATGGCCTCCAGGACCGTCAGAGCCGCGTCCGGGTACGGCGAGCGGGCGATGTAGTGCGGGACGTGGGCGGCGACGCCCAGCACGTCGTGCCCCGCCTGGAGCAGGCGGTACTCGACGAGGGACTCGGCGCTGCCGGGCACCTGCGCCTCCTCGAACGGGCTCGGGTGGCCCGGGACGAGGTCGGTGCGGTTGCCGTGCGGGGTGAGGCCCACGGGCCGGGTGTGCGGGACGCCCATGGGGATGCCGTGGAAGTTCACGGAGAGTCGGACGCCGAGCCGCTCCACGATCTCCTTCACGGCGGCGGCGAAGCGCTCCCACTCCACGTCCGGTTCGGGGCCGGACAGCAGCAGGAAGGGCGCGCCGGTGGCGTCCTGCACGAGCCGCACCTCGAGGGCGGGGTCCTCGTAGTCGGCCCAGCGGTCGCGCTTGAACGTCAGCAGCGGGCGGCGGGCGCGGTAGTCCACGAGCCGGTCGTGGTCGAAGCGGGCGACGACCTGGTGGGGCAGGGAGCCGAGCACCCGGTCGACGATCTGGTCGCCCGTCTCGCCGGCGTCGATGTATCCGTCGAAGTGGTAGAGCATGACAAGTCCGGCCGACTCCTGGGCGAGCGCCATGTCGACGACGGCCAGCCCCTTCGGCTCCCAGGCGTACAAACCCTGCGGATCAAGCACAGTGACCGCTCCTCCTCGTGTTCACACTCCACAACGCCGTTGCGGGCGTGGGCATTCCCGCGGGAGGAGATTCATGATCTTGGCGGCGGGGGCAACGCCCCGTCAGGGGCGCGGGGAACTGCGCGATCAGCCACCGACCACACACAGCCGAACGAGGGACGACTGAGGGACCGCACCCCGAAAGGTACGGTCCCTCAAGCCTTCAACTGCCCTCAGCTAGAAGCCGACGTCAGCTCTGACCACCGGCCAGCTTCTCGCGCAGCGCGGCAAGCGCCTCGTCCGAGGCCAGCGCGCCGGAGTTGTCCGGGCCCTCGGAGGAGTACGAACCGCCACCACCGGACGCGGCCGGAGCGGCAGCCTCGCCACCCTCGGCAGCGGCCTTCTCGTCCGCCTCGCGGGACTTGATGACCTGCGCCTGGTGCTGCTCGAAGCGCTGCTGCGCCTCGGCGTACTGGGTCTCCCACGCCTCGCGCTGGGTCTCGTAGCCCTCGAGCCAGTCGTTGGTCTCGGGGTCGAAGCCCTCGGGGTAGATGTAGTTGCCCTGGTCGTCGTAGGACGCGGCCATGCCGTACAGGGTCGGGTCGAACTCGACCGAGGCCGGGTCGGCACCGAAGGACTCGTTGGCCTGCTTCAGCGAGAGGCTGATGCGACGGCGCTCGAGGTCGATGTCGATGACCTTGACGAAGATCTCGTCGTTGACCTGGACGACCTGCTCCGGGATCTCCACGTGGCGCTCGGCCAGCTCGGAGATGTGGACCAGACCCTCGATGCCCTCGTCCACGCGGACGAACGCACCGAACGGAACCAGCTTCGTGACCTTGCCGGGCACGACCTGGCCGATCTGGTGGGTGCGGGCGAACTGCTGCCACGGGTCTTCCTGGGTCGCCTTCAGCGACAGGGAGACACGCTCGCGGTCCATGTCGACGTCGAGGACCTCGACGGTGACTTCCTGGCCGACCTCGACAACCTCGGAGGGGTGGTCGATGTGCTTCCAGGAGAGCTCGGAGACGTGGACCAGACCGTCGACGCCACCCAGGTCCACGAAGGCGCCGAAGTTGACGATCGAGGAGACGACGCCGGAACGGACCTGACCCTTCTGGAGGGTCGTGAGGAACGTCTGGCGGACCTCGGACTGGGTCTGCTCGAGCCAGGCACGGCGGGACAGGACCACGTTGTTGCGGTTCTTGTCCAGCTCGATGATCTTGGCCTCGAGCTCCTTGCCCACGTAGGGCTGGAGGTCGCGGACGCGGCGCATCTCGACCAGGGAGGCCGGGAGGAAGCCACGGAGGCCGATGTCGAGGATGAGGCCACCCTTGACGACCTCGATGACGGTACCGGTGACGATCCCGTCCTCTTCCTTGATCTTCTCGATGGTGCCCCAGGCACGCTCGTACTGGGCGCGCTTCTTCGAGAGGATCAGGCGGCCTTCCTTGTCCTCCTTCTGGAGAACAAGGGCCTCGATCTCGTCACCGACGGCGACGACCTCGTTCGGGTCGACGTCGTGCTTGATCGAGAGCTCGCGGCTCGGGATCACACCTTCGGTCTTGTAACCGATGTCGAGCAGGACCTCGTCCCGGTCGACCTTCACGATGACGCCGTCGACGATGTCGCCGTCGTTGAAGTACTTGATCGTCTCGTCGATCGCGGCGAGGAAGGCTTCCTCGTTACCGATGTCGTTGACCGCTACCTGCGGGGTGGTGGCGGTGGTCTCGGTGCTGCTCGTCATGTGGGAAAGGGCTCCGGTACGGACATTGAAGTCGTAGGTACTGCTACGCCGGGAGCCCGTTTCGCTCTGCAGAAGGCCGGACAGCCAAGGAAGCGCCACGCAGAAACGGTGACGCCTCGACAACCGAGGGGACATACATACAGATGCGAGCGCAACCTGCTACGTCTGAGGTGCGCAGGCTCGCAGCGCAACTTGTAGCATACGGGGGCAGCCGGGCAGGGTCAATGCGCGAAGCCGCCCACGCGGGGCAGATCGCCGTATACCCGGCACAAGTCCTGTCGTTCGAGGCCACACAGGCCGTGCGACGCCCCCTTTTGTGCCACCGCCGGGGCCGGCTGGACGGAAGAGTACGACGAGGGAGCCGATCATCCAAGAGTCCGAAGCGTCCGAACCCGAGGCCACCCGGCGCGATGCCGATGTCACGGAAAGCTCCCGGGCCAATCGTGGCTGGTGGGACCGCAACGCGGACGAGTACCAGGTCGAGCACGGCACGTTCCTCGGTGACGACCGCTTCGTGTGGGGCCCCGAGGGTCTGGACGAGGTGGAGGCCGAGCTGCTCGGCCCGCCGGAGGGGCTGAAGGACCGGGACGTCCTGGAGATCGGGGCCGGCGCCGCCCAGTGCTCGCGCTGGCTGACCGCCCAGGGTGCGCGCCCGGTCGCCCTGGACATCTCGCACCGGCAGTTGCAGCACGCGCGCCGCATCGGCGGTTCCTTCCCTCTGGTGTGCGCCGACGCCGGGGCGCTCCCCTTCGCGGACGGCTCCTTCGACCTGGCCTGCTCGGCGTACGGGGCGCTGCCCTTCGTCGCCGATCCGCGCCTGGTCCTGCGCGAGGTGCGCCGGGTGCTGCGGCCCGGGGGCCGACTCGTCTTCTCGGTGACGCATCCGATCCGCTGGGCCTTCCCGGACGAGCCGGGGCCGGAGGGGCTGTCGGTGTCGGCCTCCTACTTCGACCGCACTCCCTATGTCGAGCAGGACGAGGCGGGCGAGGCGGTCTACGTCGAGCACCACCGCACGCTGGGCGACCGCGTCCGCGACGTCGTCGCGTCGGGCTTCCGCCTCGTCGACCTGGTGGAGCCGGAGTGGCCGGTGTGGAACACCTCCGAGTGGGGTGGCTGGTCTCCGCTGCGCGGGAACCTGATCCCGGGTACGGCGATCTTCGTGTGCGAGCGAAGCGAGATGGGGGCGCCCCCGGCCGCAGGCCGGGGAAGGGACTGACGCACGCGCGCGTGGGACCTCTTCCCGGGCGTACGACACTGATGGCGTGATCCGTTACGACGCCCTGGAATCCCTGCCCGTGCGCGGGGCCCTGCCCGCCCTCGACGACGCCCTGGAGGGGCACGGCACCGCCGTCCTCGTGGCGCCGCCGGGCACCGGCAAGACGACCCTGGTACCGCTCGCGCTGGCGGGACTGTTCGGGGAGGGGCCCGGGCGGCGGGTGATCGTGGCCGAGCCGCGGCGGATCGCGGCCCGGGCCGCGGCGCGGCGGATGGCGTGGCTGCTGGGCGAGAAGCCCGGCGAGAGCGTCGGCCACACCGTGCGCGGGGAACGGGTCGTCGGGCGGCACACGCGCGTGGAGGTCGTCACGACCGGCGTGCTCGTGCAGCGGCTGCAACGGGACCAGGAGCTGGCCGGTGTCGACGTGGTGGTGCTCGACGAGTGCCACGAGCGGCACCTGGACGCGGACACGGCGGCGGCGTTCCTGTGGGACGTGCGGCAGACCCTGCGGCCGGAGCTGCGGCTGGTGGCCGCCTCGGCGACGACCGACGCGCAGGGGTGGGCACGGCTGCTGGGCGGGGCGCCGGTGGTCGAGGCGCAGGGGACGGCATATCCGGTGGAGGCCGTGTGGGCGCCACCGGTGCGGCCTGTTCGCCCGCCGCACGGGATGCGGGTCGACCCGGCGCTCCTGACCCATGTGGCGTCCGTGGTGCGGCGGGCGCTGGCGGAGCGGGACGGGGACGTGCTGTGTTTCCTGCCGGGCGTGGGCGAGATCGCCCGGGTCGCCGGGCGGCTCGGCGGACTCGGGGACGTCGAGGTGCTCCAGGTGCACGGGCGGGCGCCGGCGGCGGTGCAGGACGCGGTGCTGGCGCCCGGGGAGCGGCGGCGGGTCGTACTGGCCACGTCCGTCGCGGAGTCGTCTCTGACCGTGCCCGGGGTGCGGGTCGTCGTGGACTCGGGGCTGGCGCGTGAGCCGCGGGTGGACCACGCGCGCGGGCTGAGCGCGCTGACGACCGTGCGGGCCTCCCAGGCGGCCGGGCGGCAGCGGGCGGGGCGGGCCGGGCGTGAGGCGCCGGGGTCGGTGTACCGCTGCTGGGCGGAGGCCGAGGACTTGCGGCTGCCGCGGTATCCGTCGCCGGAGATCAAGGTGGCCGACCTGACGGCGTTCGCGTTGCAGGTGGCGTGCTGGGGGGATCCGGACGCGTCCGGGCTGGCGCTGCTGGACGGGCCGCCGGGCGGGGCCATGGCGGCCGCGCGTGAGGTGCTGACGGCGGTGGGGGCGGTGGACTCCGTGGGACGGGCCACCGAGCGGGGCGTCGCTCTGTCCCGGCTGGGACTGCATCCCCGGCTGGGGCGGGCGTTGCTGGACGGGTCGGGCCCGCTCGGGGCGGAGCGGGCCGCCGAGGTCATCGCGCTGCTCAGTGAAGAGGCACCGCGGGAGTACGGCGACGATCTGGCGGGTGCGTTGCGTCGTGCCGGGCGTGGGGGTGACGCTTATGCGTCGCGGTGGCGGAGTGAGGTTCGGCGACTGCGGGGCGTCGTTTCCGGTGTTTCCCACAAGGCAGCGGCGGAAGCCGAGAAGCCGGCGAGCCTCTCCGAGGAGCAGCAGGCCGGGCTCGTCGCCGCTCTCGCCTTTCCCGAGCGGGTCGCCAGGGCCGACGGCGGGTCGTATCTCATGGTGTCGGGAACCCGTGCCGAGGTCGGCGCCGGCAGCGCGCTGCACGGTTCCCCCTGGATCGCCGTCGCCCTGGCCGACCGGCCGGTCGGCAGGGGGCACGCGCGGGTGCAGCTCGGGGCGGTCATCGACGAGGAGACGGCCCGGGTCGCGGCGGGGGCGCTGCTGGAGGAGCGGGACGAGGTCGGCTGGGACGACGGGGACGTCGTGGCACGGCGGGTGGAGCGGCTGGGCGCCGTCGAGTTGGCGGTGCGGGCGCTGAAGGACGCCGACCCCGGGCTCGTGCGCGACGCGCTGCTCGACGGGCTGCGGCGGGAGGGGTTCGGGCTGCTGCGGTGGTCGGCGGAGGCCGATGCCCTGCGGCAGCGGCTCGCCTTCCTGCGGCTGCATCTCGGTGCGCCCTGGCCGGACATGTCCGATGACGCGCTGCACGCGCGCGTGGAGGAGTGGCTGGAGCCGGAGCTCGGCCGGGCGCGGCGGCGGGCCGATCTGTCGCGGATCGATGCCGGGGAGGCGCTCACCCGGCTGCTGCCGTGGGCCTCCGGGGAGGCGGGGCGGCTCGACGAGCTGGCCCCGGAGCGGATGACCGTCCCAAGCGGGTCGAGGATCCGGATCGACTACTCCCGGCCCGAGCAGCCGGTGCTGTCGGTGAAGTTGCAGGAGATGTTCGGGCTTCAGGAGTCGCCCCGGGTCGCCGGGGTGCCGCTGCTCGTGCATCTGCTGTCCCCGGCAGGGCGGCCGGCCGCCGTCACCGCCGACCTCGCCTCGTTCTGGCGGGACGGCTACAAGGGCGTGCGGGCGGAGCTGCGGGGGCGGTATCCGAAGCATCCGTGGCCCGAGGACCCGGCGGGTGCCGAGCCGACCCGGCACACCAACGCGCGGCTCAGGCGCTGACCGACGGTACTTCCTCGGCCGTCGAGGGGGCCGGTCCGGAGGGGCGGCGGCCACGGGCCTCCAGGTACAGCGCGAGGGCGAGCAGGAGGACGCCGAGGGTCAGCAATCCCCACGGCAGGTACGACGTCATCAGCACGATGAGCAGGCGCTGGGACGTCACCAGGTCGACGGTGTGCGTGATGTAGTCCTCGCGCATCTTCACGTGGCCTGCGAACGCGGTCACTTTGTCGCGGTCGCCGAGGAGGCTGCCGCCCCGCAGTTCCTCCTTGTGGATCTCCTCTCCGTACACGGGGGCGCCGGTGAGGGGTTCGACCCAGAACTTGCGGACCGTGGTGTACCAGCGGGTCGTGCCGGTCCGGGCGACCGCCTCGGCGGTGAGACCCTTCACGGGCAGGGTCTTGGGGATCTTCACCTCGGTCCAGGGGATGGTCTGCTCGAAGTAGTAGACCTCCAGGCCGCGGAAGTCCTGGGTGCCCTTGTAGGTGATGGGCGCGGTGATGCGGGCCTGGGCGTCGAAGTAGTCGTAGTCCCGCTTCTCGGTCAGGAAGGGCCACTTGAACTCGATGCCCTGGCGGCGCACCGGATCGCCGTCGACCATCTCGCCGGTGGCGTGGACGGGTTCCTGGGTGTGGGCGTCGAAGATGTAGCGCTCAGGGATCCTGGAGACCATCTTGCCGTCGGGACCGACGACGTAGGACAGGCCGTCCCAGACGACGACGTCCCGGCCGGCCGACTCCTCGATCCGCTCGGAGGCCTCCACGTCGCCCTTGAGGGTCTGGACGATGGTGACCTTCGGGACCTTCTTCGCCGTCATCGTGCCGTAGTCGAGGAGGGTGGCGTCCTTCGCCTCCAGGACCATGTCCTGGTACTGGTTCGCGGGGACCTTGGCGAGGCGGGGGAAGGCGTACCAGCGCAGTAGCGGGGACAGGGCCGCGAAGAACACGGCGAGGGCGAGCAGGACCAGGCCGGCCTTGCGGCGCATCTCGGCCTCCCTCCCGGGCGGGGCGGTCAGGGGTGTGCGGGCACGGTCGTCAGCAGCGGCTTCGGAGATGTCCCGCCCGAGGGGGAGCCGAGGGCGGTCAGCGTCCAGACCACGGCGAACGCGACGGCGAGACCGGTGGCGGCGGCGATGAGGGCGCGCATACGGAGCCTCCCCACGGGTCGTGACGGCCAGAACTGATGCACCGTCAGGTTGCTCGGCACCGTAGCAACGCGCGGCGGAGATGAGAACACGTTGCACACACAACGACGCCCCTCTTATGAGAGGGGCGTCGTCCGTCGTACCTGTGCGCTACGCGCTCGGGCTGGCCGACGGGCTCGGCGAGGACGTCTCGGCCGCCGCGACGGTCAGTTCGACGGTGAGCGTCGCGCCGCCCGCCGTGGTGACGCGGAGCAGGAACGTGCCGGTCGTGTCGTCAGCGTACAGTTCGGGCAGCTTCAGCAGGCCCTTCGCGTCCGTCGTGAGGCCTGTGAGGGTGCGGACGGTCTCGCCGTCGGCGTCCTTGAAGTAGGGGCCCTTGTCGGTGACGGCCGGGTCGTCCGCCGCCTTGATCAGCGTGGCGGTGGCCACGACACCGTCGGCGACGGCGCCCTTGTACGTGGCCTTCACCTCGATCTGGTTCGCGAACGTGCCGCCCGGCGCACAGGTCAGCGCGGCGTCACCGGTGCGGGCGAGGGCGTCGGCGGCGCGCTCGGTGACCGTGGCCTTGTAGTCCAGGCCCGGGACGGCACGGCCCACCACGGTGGCGCGGACGGTGACGGTCCCGGTCTTCTCCCCCGCCTGCAGGGCGGGCGCCACGGCCACGCCGGAGCTGTTGGTGGCGACCGTGGCCACGTCCTCGCCACCGGTGAAGGTGGTGTCCGTGTCGCCGACGATCGTGAAGCGGACCCTGACCTTGGCGACGGCCTTTCCGGCCTCCGTCTCGGCGCGGGTGCTGATCCGCCGGCCGAACGCGTCGCCGGCCATGGCGGTGAGCTTCGCGGTTCCGGCGTCCTCCAGGTGGTCCACCGTGTCGGTGGTGGTGGGGGGCGTGGTGGGCGGCGTGGACGGGGAGCCGGGCGGTGTGGTGGGCGGAGTGGTGGGCGGCTTCGGGGTCGTCGTGCCGCCACCGGCGGGTTTGCCGGGCTTGTCGGGCTTGGGGCCGGGCCTGGGCGTCGAGCCGGCCGGAGTCGTCGTGCCCGGGGTGGTGGGCGTCGGGCTCGCGCCCGCGCCGTCGTCGCTGCGGTTGTCGGGGAGCGTGCCGGTGCCGTCCGGGACCTCGTGCGTGCCCTTGCGGTAGTACTCCAGCCACCTCATGACGAGGTTCAGGTAGTCCCGCGAGTTGTTGTAGCTGAGGATCGCCCGGTCGAGGTCGCCCTGCTGGGACAGGTCCCGGTTGTTGCGGCACAGGTAGTGGCCGGCGGCGAGCGCGGCGTCGTAGACGTTGTTGGGGTCCTTCTTGCCGTCGTCGTTGCCGTCGCGGCCGGCCCAGGCCCAGGTGGAGGGGATGAACTGCATGGGGCCGACGGCCTGGTCGTACGAGCTGTTGCCGTCGTACGCGCCGTCGTCGGTGTCCTTGATGAGGGCGAAGCCGTTGCCGTCGAGCTGCGGGCCCAGGATCTTCTTGATGGTGGTGCCGTCGGCGTCGACGCGGCCGCCGCGCGCCTGTCCCGACTCCACCCGGCCGATGGCCGCGAGGAGTTGCCAGGGAAGGTTGCAGCCGGGCTTTGCCTCGCGCAGCGTGGTCTCGGCCTTCTTGTAGGCGTCGAGGACGGTCGCGGGGATGCCGGCCTCCGTCGTGCCCGTGCCACCGGGGGCGGGGCCCGTGGACGGTGACGGGTTCGGGCTCTTGAGCGGGGGCAGGTCCGTGTAGTACGGCGAGTTGCCGGTGGCGCTGCGGTCGGAGGCACTCGCCTCGGGTGAGGGGGTGGCGTCGGCAGCGGCCTGTCTGCCGTGGTCGTTCACGCCCGGAGCCTGGGAGGCGGACAGGGCCGCGACCGCCACCGCGGCCACGGCTGTGGTCGCCGCCCCCTTGCGCAGCCTCCTGCCGAATTGCGCCGCCATAGAGTGAACCCCTCCCGTGGACGCCCGGGCGTCCGGTCTACGTCTGCAGTGTTCGCCCTGTTGTGACGATCCGGCCGCCCGAGGGGTTGCCCTCCGAGGGTCACAACTGTGTTCTCTTGCGCGCTCTGCTCTTTACCGCGGTCACGTGTTCGACGCGCTCCCCGCGCGGCGGCTCTGGCGACCCTACGGCAACTTCTTTTGCTCGGGCACCCGTTCGTGCCCGTCTTTCACCAGTTGGTCATGTGCGCTCGTGACGTCGTCGGCCTGATGGCATCCCGCATACTGGGCCACTGGCCGCCGGGCGCCCCTGCCTGGCGCAACGAGCGTCGCGAGGAGCCGAGTTGCCGTTCACGCTGAGCCATGCGGCAGCCGTACTGCCCGCCGTCCGCGCCGACGGCACCGGCCGGGGGCCGCTGGTGCCCGCGGTGCTCGTGGCGGGGTCCTTCGCGCCCGACATGACCTACTACGCGGCGAGTGCGCTGTCCGGGGCCATGGAGTTCGGGGACGTCACGCACTCGGTGCCGGGCGTCTTCACGGTCGATGTGCTCATCGCCTGGGCGCTGGTGGGGCTGTGGTTGCTGATGCGTGAGCCGCTCGTCGCGTTGCTGCCGCGGGCCCGGCAGGGGCGGGTGGCTGCCCTGCTGCGGTGCGGGGTGCCCCGCGCGCGGATGCGGGCGTCGCTGGTGGCGCGGTGGTATGCGTCCGCCGTGCTCGGTGCGCTGACTCATGCGGTGTGGGACGCGTTCACGCATCTCGACCGGTGGGGCATGCGGCTGTTCCCGGTACTGGGCCGGGAGGTGGCGGGCTCACCCCTGTACTGGTACCTGCAGTACGGCGGTTCGGCGGTGGCCGCGGTCGTGATCGCCGTGTTCGTGGCGCACGCACTGCGGCGGGCGCCCGTGTGCGAGCCGGCGGGTGTTCCCGTGCTGGCGGTCCGGGACCGGGGGGCGGCCGCTGCCGTCATCGGCGGCTTCGCGCTGGTGGGTGCGGTGCAGCGGGCATCGCGGTGGTGGGCTTACTGGGGCTCGGCCGCGAAGCCGTGGGAGATCGTTCCGACGGTGTGCTTCGGCGCGGGCGCGGGACTCGTCCCGGCGCTGCTGCTCTACGCCGTGGGGGTCAGGGCGCTGCGTCCGGTTCCGGTCCCCGCCGGTCCTGCCCCTGCCGCCGAGACGGAGCCGAGCCGCCCGGCCGCTCGCTGAGGACGCTGTCGGGCGCCGTGATGTACACGGTGATGGTGGTGTGCGCGGGGTGCGGGCGTGGGAGCAGGGTGAGGACGAGGGCCAGGTAGTCGCGGGCCAGTCGGGCCCTGGGGCGGGAGGGTCTGGCCGGGGGTTCGGGGACGCAGGGGGGCCGGGCCCCGGCGGGGACGTCGCCGGTGACGGCGGTCAGATCGGCAACGGTCAGCGGGTTGTCGACGCCGATGACGCCGGCGAGGGCAGCCAGAGCGTCGGTGCCGGTAAGGCCGGTGAGGGCAGCGAGAGCATCCGTGTCGGCGAGACCGGTGAGAGCAGCCAGCGCTTCGGTGCCGACGAGGGCAGAAGCGGTGGTCACCAGGTCGTCCACCCCCTGAAGAGACGTCGCGGCGGTCAGGACGCCGATGTCGGCGGAGCCGGTGGGCCGTCGTCCGCGGGTGGTCAGGCGCTGCCGGAGGTCCGCGGTCGCGTGGCGCAGGGCCGAGGTGAAGGTGACGGGGACGCGAACCGTACTCGCGGCGGCCTCGAACGCCGGGACCGGCGGCAAGGCCATGCCTGGTGCCGTGCGGCTGAGGAGCGTGCGTATACCCATGCCCCGCATCTTTGCGAGCACCGTGGGCGGAGGCGCATTCTCGGGGGCCACGCGAGTGATGGTTTCAGTGGGGGTCGGGTCGGGGCGGGGCGGGTGACCGGGGCAAGCCGGTGCCCCGGCTGAGGCCTGAACCCCAGGGCCCGGCTCGGCAGGACTCCGGCGCCTCTGCGGCGGCGGGTGCCGAGCGCCCCCGGCGAAGGCGGTACCCCGGCGCCTCCGGCCGATGTGGGAGCCCGGTGCCGCCGGCCTCCAGCCAACGCGGGCGCCCGGCCGCCGACGGCTGAGGCGAGCCGTAGTGCCCGGCTGAGACGGAACCCGGGCGGCCGGCCGAGACGACAAGGGCTGCCCCTATATCCCCGCCCTGTCGACCACGGCCGTCGGACCTCGCCCCGACCGAAACCCCGGGTGCCCCAGCCGGGACGGCACCCCAGGGCCTCTACCCGGACGCAACCCCGGCTCCTCTGCCCGCGGGACCTCGGCACCCAGGCCGACGCGGCCCCCGGGCCACGGTAAACCCCCCGCCCGCCCGGGCCAGCGCACCCGATCCACCCCGGCGGGCTAGTGCGCCGCCGACTCCCAGTCCGGGCCCGCGCCCACCGAGACGCCCAGGGGGACGCGGAGGTGGACGGCGTTCGCCATCTCGCGGCGGACCAGTTCCTCGGCGGCGGACCGCTCCCCAGGGGCGATCTCCAGCACGATTTCGTCGTGGACCTGGAGGAGCATGCGGGAGGCGAGGCCCGCCTCCTTCAGGGCGTCGTCGACCTTGAGCATGGCGATCTTGACGATGTCGGCCGCGGTGCCCTGGATGGGCGCGTTGAGGGCCATCCGCTCGGCGGCCTCGCGGCGCTGGCGGTTGTCGCTGTTGAGGTCGGGGAGGTAGCGGCGGCGTCCGAAGAGAGTTGCCGTGTAGCCCGTGGCCCGGGCCTCGTCGACCGCCCGGCGCAGATAGTCCCGTACGCCGCCGAACCGCTCGAAGTACGCGTCCATCAGGGCGCGGGCCTCCGCCGCCTCGATGTTCAGCTGCTGGGACAGGCCGAAGGCGGACAGTCCGTAGGCGAGGCCGTACGACATGGCCTTGATCTTGCGGCGCATCTCGGCGTCGACCCCGGTCGGCTCCACCGCGAAGACCTGGGAGGCGGCCGTGGTGTGCAGGTCCTCGCCCGAGGTGAAGGCCTCGATCAGGCCCTCGTCCTCGGAGAGGTGCGCCATCACGCGCAGCTCGATCTGGCTGTAGTCGGCCGTCATCAGCGACTCGAAGCCCTCGCCGACGACGAAACCGCGGCGGATGGCGCGGCCCTCGTCGGTGCGGACCGGGATGTTCTGCAGGTTCGGGTCGGTCGAGGACAGGCGGCCGGTGGCGGCGACCGTCTGGTTGAAGGTGGTGTGGATGCGGCCGTCCGCGGCGATCGTCTTGATCAGGCCCTCGACGGTCACGCGGAGCTTGGCCTGCTCGCGGTGGCGGAGCATGATCACCGGAAGCTCGTTGTCCGTCTGGCCGGCGAGCCAGGCGAGGGCGTCGGCGTCCGTGGTGTAGCCGGTCTTGGTCCGCTTGGTCTTGGGCAGGGCCAGCTCGCCGAAGAGGACCTCCTGGAGTTGCTTGGGCGAGCCCAGGTTGAACTCGTGCCCGGCCGCCGCGTGGGCCTCCTTGACCGCCTGCTGGACAGCGCCGGCGAACATCTGCTCCATGGCCTCCAAATGGGGCCGGTCCGCGGCGATGCCGTGCCGCTCCATGCGGGCGAGCAGCGCGGACGTGGGCAGCTCCATGTCACGCAGCAGGTCGGCGGCGCCGACCTCCTCCAGGCGGCCCTCGAAGGCCTGGCCCAGGTCGAGGACGGCCCGGGCCTGGATCATCAGGGCCTCGGCCTCGGCGCCGTCGTCCGCGCCGAAGGCGAGCTGGCCGTCGGCCGCGGCGGCCGGGGTCAGCTCGCGGTGCAGGTACTCCAGGGACAGTGCGTCCAGGTCGAAGGAGCGGCGGCCCGGCTTGACCAGGTAGGCGGCGAGCGCGGTGTCCATGCGCACGCCCTCGACGCTCCAGCCGTGCTCGGCGAGGACACGCATGGCGCCCTTGGCGTTGTGGAGGACCTTGGGCCGCCCGGCGTCGGCGAGCCAGGCCGCGAACGCCCGCTCGTCGGCCTCGTCGAGCTCGGAGGGGTCGAACCAGGCGGCGGGCCCCTCGGGCGCGGCGAGGGCGACCTCGGCGACCGAGCCGGTGCCGAGCGCCCAGGTGTCGACCGTGGCGATGCCGAG
>NZ_JBEXSH010000018.1:0-27910 GCF_040613555.1 Streptomyces sp. NPDC006265 | reverse complement strand
GTGATGAAGTCGACGAGAAGCTCCGACATGGCGGTGTCCCCGCTCGAGCGAAGCCGAGAGTGGGGGAGTGCGTGCCGGGCGTCGCGACGCTGCGGAGATCCATCAGAAGCCCCCTAGGGCCGTGCCCGCCCGTCACACGCTCCCCGGGGTCACCATCCCGACTCGTAGGCGACGATGACCAGTTGTGCCCGGTTCCGGGCGGCCAGCTTGCCCATGATGCGGCTGACATGGGTTTTCGCGGTGAGCGGGCTCAGGCCCAGCGCGTCGGCGATCTCCGTGTTGTTGAGGCCGCGCGCGACCAGCGCGAGCACCTCACGCTCCCGGCCGGACAGACACTCGGGCCCGCCCGTCTCCGGTGCCGAGGGGCTGCGCAGGAACCGCTGGATCAGCCGTGCC
The DNA here is from genome assembly GCF_040613555.1 of Streptomyces sp. NPDC006265. Lineage (NCBI taxonomy): Bacteria > Bacillati > Actinomycetota > Actinomycetes > Kitasatosporales > Streptomycetaceae > Streptomyces > Streptomyces sp. NPDC006265. Next base: position 27,514 of record NZ_JBEXSH010000018.1, on the reverse strand, counting down.
GTGGGCCCGGGCGGCAGCAGGGCCTCGCCGGCCGCGACCGTGCGGATGGCGTCGAGGAGTTCGGCCGGCCGGGTGTCCTTCACCAGGAACCCGGAGGCCCCGGCCCGCAGCGCCTCGACGATGTACTCGTCGGTGTCGTACGTGGTGAGGACGAGCACCCGTACGCCCGCGAGGTCCTCGTCGGCGGCGATGTGCCGGGTCGCCTCGATGCCGTCCAGGTCGGGCATGCGGAGGTCCATCACCACGAGGTCGGGGCGGACGCCGCGGGCCGGTTCGACGGCCTGCCGGCCGGTGGCGGCCTGACCGACGACCTCCATGTCGCGGGCCGACTCCACGAGCATCGCGAACGCCTCCCGCACCAGCGTCTGGTCGTCCGCGAGCAGCACCCGTACGGTCATCCCGTCTTCTCCCCCGTCGTGGCCAGCGGCAGGACCGCGGTGACCTCGAATCCGCCCCCGGTGCGCGGTCCGGCGTCGAGTGTGCCACCGACGCTGCGGGCCCGCTCGCGCATCCCCACGAGTCCGAAGCCCGGGGTGCCGCCCGGGGCAGGTCCGGTGCCGTCGTCGCGGACCGACAGATGCAGGGCCCCCTGGCGCTCGTCCAGTTCGCCGTGGACGGCCGGTTCGGGTCCCGCGTGCCGTACCGCGTTGGTCAGGGCCTCCTGCACCATCCGGTAGGCGGCGGCGCCGACGGCGGGCGGTGTCTGCCGTATCCGTACGGTCTGCTCGACCCGGGCACCGGCCAGCCGCGCGGCCTCCGCCAGGTCGGGCAGCCCGTCGAGGCCGGGCAGCGGACCGCGGACGTCCGGGGGGCCGTGCTCGCGCAGCACGGGGGCCGCGGTGGTGAACACGGCGATCTCGGTCCAGCCCGAGCCGCTGCGCCCGGAGGCCACCTCGGCGACGCCCTCGGTCGTCCGGGCCCGGTCGGCTATCGTCTCGGCCCGCTCGTCGGGTGCGATGACCGTCACGGGCCTGCTGCTGCGCTCGGGGTACTCCTGGGCGAGCGTCCGCATCGCCGTGATGGACTCGGGCCGCTCGGTGAAGGAGTCCTCCTGCTTCAGGCTGCCGGACAGGTTGAGCGTGCCGAGCGCGAGGGCGCCGAGCAGTACGGCCCCGCCGACGAGCACGGTGGCGCCCGCCGGGTCGCCCAGGTGCCCATCGCGGCGAACAGCGACCGCCGGGCCTTCGGCTCGCTGCCGAAGGCGGGGATCAGCGGCCAGAAGACCCGCCGCCCCAGCAGCACCAGGACCGCCGGCAGCAGGGTGGTCATGGCGACCAGGGCGGCGAGCACCCCGACCATGCCGACCGGCCCCATGCCCCTGCTGCTGTTGAGGTCGGCGGCGAGCAGGCACAGGAGTCCGGCCGCGACGGTCCCCGAGGAGGCGAGGACGGCCGGCCCGCAGCGCGGCGCGCATGGCGCCGTACGGCCGCTCGTGGCGCCGCAGTTCCTCGCGGTAGCGGGAGACGATCAGCAGCGCGTAGTCGGTGCCGGCGCCGAGGACGAGCACGGTCATCACGCCGCCGCTCTGGCCGGTGACGGTGACGTCGAACAGTTCGTGCAGCCCGTACCCGGCGGCCATCGACACGGCGGCGGCGACGCCCGCCACGGCGAGCGGCACCAGCCACAGGAAGGGGCTGCGGTAGATGAGGATGAGCAGCACGGTGACGACGCCGAGCGTGGCGAGCAGCAAGGTGGCGTCGAGCGTCCCGAACACCTTGTTCATGTCGGTGTTGAGCGCGCCGGGCCCGTCGACCTCGGCGCTCAGTCCGCCGCCGCCCTCGACGATGTCGCGCACGCCGTCGACGAAGGCGACCCGGGCCTCCTCGTCCTGGCCGGGCTGGGTGCTGGAGACCGGGTACATCAGGGTGGAGCCGTCCTTCGACGGGATACCCTTCGGCTGCCCCGGCAGGTCGTGGGCGCCGCTCACCTGGGTGATCTGCTGGTCGGCGGTGCGCCGGTCGGCGTCGGTGAGTCCGCCGTCCCGGTGGTAGACGAGCACCAGGTCGGTCGCCTCTCCGCCCGGCAACTCGTCCTGGATCCGCGCCGCCTGCGTCGAGTCGGCGCTGTCGGGCAGGCAGTCGACCGCGCGGTTCTGCTGGATGTCGGCGAACGTGCCGGCGAGCGGCCCGACCAGCACGAGCGCGGCGAGCCACAGCCCGACCACCACCCAGGGCACGGCCCGCTTGCGCCCGGTACGCGTCCTTACGGCCCCCATGGGTCCGGCTCCCTCCGGTCGGGTGTCTGGATCGGTCTCCAGACTCCGCCGGACGGGGGCCGGTTCGTCGGGCGTGAGGTCGAGTCGAGGGGTACTGCGGGGGGCGGTCCGGGCCGCGCGTTACTCCCCGGGAGTAACACGGAGGCGGGTCCTACGAGGGTGTACGGGCCGCCGCCGCCATCAGGCGGGTCACGTCGTCGGTGCAGATCGTGAGCGCCGCGCCCACCGTCGCCAGCACATCCCGCTCGGCCGGGGTGTACGGCCCGTCCGCCAGGGCGATGCGGGCACCCTGGAGCAGGATCGATTCGCGGCCGACGGTGGCGAGGTGCGGGGCGAGCGGGTCCAGGGCCTCGTGGAGCTCTATGGCCAGTCCCACGCCGCAGGGTTTGCCGGCGATCCGGCCGGTGTCGGCCTCCAGGGCCTCGACGAGGGCGGCCAGCTGTTCCTCGGTGCAGTCGTCGAAGCCGGCGGCGCGCACGGCGAGCACGGCGGTCTCCAGGGCCGACCGGGACCCGGCGCCGCCCGCGGCGAGCACCGCGAGGGCGACCGTGTGCACGGCGTCGCGGAGCATCGCGGAGAAGCGGGTGGTGGTCGGATGGTCGAGGACGTCCGTGCCGAAGTGGCGGCGGCAGGCGGCGCACTCCACGACCGGGCCGGTCTCGCCGCGCGGCAGCACGGGCAGGCCGAGCAGGGTGAAGCGGCGTTGCCCGGTCAGCCGCTGGTAATTGCGGTCGCCGCCGCAGCCGGGGCAGAAGAACTCCCCGTCACCGGCGGCCGTCCACGCGGTCCGGGTGCCCAGGACGCGAGAAAGCCTGGCGGCATGGCCGTTTCGTCCCCGTCCTGGCAGCACGTCGCACCTCCGTCACGCCGCACGGCAACGTCGCCGCGCTTGCGTGATGTTAGCCACATCAGAGACGAGGAGTCAGCACCCCGGAGGAGACCTTTCCGTGACCTCCACAGCAAATGGCCGGTATACGACGGGGCTCCACCCGCCCTACATCGGCGGACGGAGCCCCTGTGGCACCGGTGAGCGGCCTACGGCCGCGAACCCGTACGGCTGGTCAGCGAGCCGCGCGGTTGACGGCCGAGACGACCGCCTTCAGCGAGGCCCGTGTCGTGTTGGCGTCGATCCCGATGCCCCACAGGACCTTGTCGTCGATGGCGCATTCGATGTAGGAGGCGGCCTGGGCGGAGGCGCCCTCGCTCATCGTGTGCTCCTGGTAGTCCAGCAGGCGTACGTCGATGCCGACGGACTGCAGGGCGTCGAAGAAGGCCGAGATCGGACCGTTGCCCGTACCGGTCAGGACGGTGTCCTGCCCGTCGACCGTGGCCTCCACCGTCAGGGTGTCCACGCCGTCGGTGTCGGTCGTCGACTGGCCGTTGCGGACCTGGATGCGGCCCCACGGGTTCTCGGGGTTCGGCAGGTACTCGTCCTGGAAGACCGCCCAGATGTCCTTCGGCGTGACCTCGCCGCCCTCGGCGTCCGTCTTGGCCTGGATGACCTTGGAGAACTCGACCTGCATACGGCGCGGCAGGTCCAGGCTGTGGTCGTTCTTCAGGACGTAGGCGATACCGCCCTTGCCGGACTGCGAGTTGACCCGGATGACCGCCTCGTAGGAGCGGCCGACGTCCTTGGGGTCGATCGGCAGGTAGGGGACGGCCCACTCGATGTCGTCGACGGTGACGCCCTTGGCGGCCGCATCGGCCTCCATGGCGTCGAAGCCCTTCTTGATGGCGTCCTGGTGGGAGCCGGAGAAGGACGTGTAGACCAGGTCGCCCACGTACGGGTGGCGCGGGTGGACCTCCATCTGGTTGCAGTACTCCCACGTGCGACGGATCTCGTCGATGTCGGAGAAGTCGATCTGCGGGTCGACGCCCTGGGAGAAGAGGTTCATGCCCAGGGTGACCAGGTCGACGTTGCCGGTGCGCTCGCCCTGCCCGAACAGGCAGCCCTCGACGCGGTCGGCGCCGGCCATCAGGGCCAGCTCGGCGGCGGCGACGGCGGTGCCGCGGTCGTTGTGGGGGTGGATCGACAGACAGACGTGCTCGCGACGGGAGAGGTTGCGGCCCATCCACTCGAAGCGGTCGGCGTGCGTGGAGGGCGTGGAGCGCTCCACGGTGGCCGGCAGGTTCAGGATGATCTCGCGGCCCGGGCCGGGCTGCCAGACGTCCATGACCGCCTCGCAGACCTCCAGCGCGAAGTCCAGCTCGGTGTCGGTGAAGATCTCGGGCGAGTACTGGTAGCCGAACTCCGTCTCCGGGCCCAGCAGCTTCTCGGCGTACTCCATGACCAGCCGCGTGCCGTCGACGGCGATCTGCTTGATGTCGTCCTTGGAGCCGCGGAAGACGACCCGGCGGAAGACCGGGGCCGTGGCGTTGTACAGGTGGACCGTGGCGCGCTTGGCGCCCTTCAGGGACTCCACCGTGCGCTCGATCAGGTCCTCGCGGGCCTGGGTCAGTACGGAGATGGTGACGTCGTCGGGGATGGCCCCGGGTTCCTCGATGATGGAGCGCACGAAGTCGAAGTCGGTCTGGCCGGAGGCCGGGAAGCCGACCTCGATCTCCTTGTAGCCCATCTTCACCAGCAGGTCGAACATGGCGCGCTTGCGGGCGGGCGACATGGGGTCGATCAGGGCCTGGTTGCCGTCACGCAGGTCGGTGGAGAGCCAGCGGGGGGCGGTGGTGACGCGGTTCTGCGGCCAGGTGCGGTCCGGGATGTCGACCTGCTCGTAGCGGCCGTACTTGTGGATCGGCAGGGAACTGGGCTGCTGGCGGTTCGCCATGATGCGGGGGGCTCCTCAGAGGGTGTCCGGAAGGACGGCCGACGACGCAGCACCAAGCTCCGCGGGGAGGGAGTCGGCCTCGACTACAGGCCCTCGCCGCGGCAGCTAAGGAGAAGCAGCCCGAAACGCATGATGCGCAGCATGCTAGCCGAGCCCCTCCCGGCGCGTGGGGTCGTATCAGTATGCGGGACCCGGCGCACATTCGGGACAAAAAGTGCGCTACACCACTTCGTCATAGCACTCACCACGGAGCGTGAGGGGCGTTGTCCCGGTATTTCACCAATCATGGTGGCGACTAGTGACAGTTTCGTCACGCAGTGCAAAGGTGCCGGGCATGACGACTCACGGGGGCTTCGAGCCCGTCTTCTGCACCATCGTTCCGCCTCATGTCCTCGACAAGCTCGCCCAGGCCGAGGACTCCTCGCTCGCCGGTCCGGCCCGCCGCACCCTGCAGCGCGACGCCTTCGAGCGCACCCAGCGCCGCCTCACCACGGTCATCGGCGCGAGGGCCGCCGCCGCGGCCGCCGGCGGCAAGCCGCAGCGCACGATCCACGACGCCCGGCACGGCACCGACCTGCCCGGCCACAAGGTCCGCGGCGAGGGCGACAAGCCCGGCAAGGACGCCACCGTCAACCGCGCCCACGCCGGTCTCGGCGCGACCTTCGAGCTGTTCCTCCAGGCCTACCAGCGCGACTCGATCGACGGGAACGGCCTCCCGCTCAACGCGACGGTGCACTACGACCGCGACTACAACAACGCGTTCTGGAACGGCGAGCAGATGGTCTTCGGCGACGGAGACGGGGAGATCTTCCTCGACTTCACCATCCCGATCGACGTCATCGGCCACGAACTCGCGCACGGTGTCACGCAGTACACGGCCAACCTCACCTACTTCGGCCAGCCGGGCGCGCTCAACGAGTCCCTGTCGGACGTCTTCGGCGCCCTGATCAAGCAGTACACGCTCGGCCAGACCTCCGCCGAGGCCGACTGGCTGATCGGCGCGGGCCTGCTCGCCCCGCGCGTGACCGGCACGGCGCTGCGATCCATGAAGGAGCCGGGCACGGCGTACGACGACGACGTCCTCGGCAAGGACCCGCAGCCGGCGACGATGGACGACTTCGTGCGCACCGGACGCGACAACGGCGGTGTCCACATCAACTCGGGCATCCCGAACCACGCCTTCTACCTCGCGGCCACGGCCCTCGGCGGCCACGCCTGGGAGCGGGCCGGACAGGTCTGGTACGACGTCCTGACCGGCGGCGAGCTGAAGCAGCAGGCGATGTTCGCCGACTTCGCAACACTCACCGTGAAGGCCGCCCGGGAGCGCTTCGGCGACGGGGAGGAACTGGACGCCGTGTCGAAGGCCTGGGAGCAGGTCGGGGTGCGGACCCTGTAGTTCCGTACTAGACAGGAGCCATGCGTATTCAGGTGCGGCGCACGGGCGGGTTCGCGGGCATCGAGCGGCATGCCGAGGTGGACACCTCGGACCGGCCCGATGCCTCCGAATGGCACGCCCTCGCGGAGCAGGCCGTGGCCGCCGGCCGGAGCACACCGCCGGTCGGGGTCCCGGACGGGTTCACCTACCAGCTCACGGTGGACGGGAAGACCGTGTACTGCGCGGATCCCCGGCTGACGGACGACCAGCGGAAACTGATCTCGCGGGTGCTGAAGGAAGGGGCCTGACGGGTCCGTGTCACCGGCCGGGCGACAGCTCCTTCCCGCCCGGCCGTTGACTTCCGTTACCGCCGGTACGGATGATCCAGCGCATGGCGACTGACGCAGGCAATCCGATCCCCCGCTTCCCGGCCGGCTTCCTCTGGGGCGTCTCCACCTCCGCGCACCAGATCGAGGGCGCCGCGGACGAGCGCGAGCCGTCCGTGTGGGACGCCTTCGCGGCCGAGCCGGGACGGGTGAAGGACGGCTCGACGGCGGCGGTGGCCTGCGACCACGTCCACCGCCACCGCGAGGACGTGGTACTCCTGGCCGGCCTGGGCGTGAACGCCTACCGCTTCTCCGTCTCCTGGCCGCGGGTGCGCTCCGAGAAGGGCCTGGACTTCTACGACCGGCTGGTCGACGACCTGTGCGCGGCCGGCGTCCGCCCCGTCCCGACGCTGTTCCACTGGGACCTGCCCGCGGACCTGGACTGGCTGGAGCGGGACACGGCCGGGCGCTTCGCCGAGTACGTGGCGCTGGTCGCGGACCGTCTCGGCGACCGCGTGACGAAGTGGATCACTCTGAACGAGCCCGCCGAGCACACCCTGCTGGGCCACGCCCTGGGCACGCACGCGCCGGGCAAGCGACTGCTGTTCGACGCCCTGCCGGCCGCCCACCACCAGCTGCTCGCCCACGGCCTGGCCGTACGGGCCCTGCGCGCCTCGGGTGCGTCGGACATCGGCATCGCCAACTCGCACGGCCCGACCTGGGCGGCGTCGACCGAGGCGGCGGACATGGAGGCGGCGGAGTTCTACGACCTGCTGCTGAACCGCCTGTTCGCGGACCCGCTGCTGCTCGGCCGCTACCCGGACGGCATCGGCGAGCTGATGCCCGGGGACGTCGAGGCGGACCTGAAGGTGATCGCCGAGCCGCTCGACTGGTACGGGATCAACTACTACGCCCCGACCCGGGTGGGAGCCCCGCGGGGCGCTGAGATCGAGTTCGGCGGGATCACCATGCCCGCCGAACTGCCCTTCTCCGTCCGCGAGATCGAGGGCCACCCGGTCACGGACTTCGGCTGGCCCGTCGTCCCCGAAGGACTCACCGAGCTCCTCACCACCTTCCGCGACCGTTACGGCGACCGGCTCCCGCCCGTCGTCATCACCGAGAACGGCTGCTCCTACCCGGGCGCCGACGACCAGGACCGCATCGCCTACCTGGACGGCCACGTCCGGGCCCTGCACCGGGCGGTGGAGGCGGGCGTCGACGTGCGCGGCTACTTCGTGTGGTCCCTGCTCGACAACTTCGAGTGGGCGGAGGGCTACGCACGCCGCTTCGGCCTGGTCCACGTCGACTTCGACACCCAGGAGCGCACCCCCAAGGCGTCCTACCACTGGTACCGGGAGCTGCTGAGGGCGCAGGGGCCTACGGCTTGATGCCCACCCCGGTCCACAGGCTGACCTCGGCGTCCGTCGGGGCGTCGCCCCCGGTGGCGTTCGGGAAGCCGCCGCGCAACACGGCCGCGCGCATCCGGGTGTGGGGAGCAGGCCCGTGGCTTGCTGCGGCTCATTAGGGAGTGACGGCAGGGCCTTGGCGGCGTCGTCGAGGGACAGGCCCGCGCCCTGCCGGGCCACCTTGAGCCGGCGACCCAGGATCATACGGAGAACGGTGGGGGCGCCGGTGCCGGATCGCGCGTCGTTCACGCAGTACCTCCTGGAGGGTCGTCACCGCCGCCGTTTTCGCTGGGATTTGCATCTTTCACCAGATCGTTCCGCCCGGCGACACCGTCCTTGTCAACGACCCGGGACTACAGTCCCGGGCTTGCACAGCGGGCGCCACTGGCTGTGGTGCTGCGTTTGCGTCCTGTCCCACCCCCGGGTTTCGGGGGTGGATCTGGGGCGGTTGACTGCGCCCCGCGTCGCCACGACTTCCGCCAGCGTCCGGTAGGCGTCACAGGTCTTCTTGATGGTGTGCCGAGCGGCCTGCGCCCCCAGCCCCCACCGCTGCTTGATCTCGGCGTAGGTGTGCTCACGCAGAGCGAAGTTCCGCTTCACGTCCCTCTCGAACGCCACCTCGGACACCCAGGAAGCCGCCTCGTTGCAGGCATGCAGGGTCGCCTCAAGTGCCGCCGCCTGCACGGGCGTCGGCAACAGTCGGACCTGCACCACCAGCTTCACGACACCGACTCTACGGACACGGCCGCACAAACAGACGACTTCCGTACACCCGTCCAACCGAACCCCCGGATGCCGCGACGCTCCGCGTCGCCCTCACCGGACGCGATTCCTCCCGGGGCTGAAGCCCCGGGGTTCCTCGCGAGATACCGCTGAAGTTGTCAGGCAGATAGTTGCAGCGTGAACTGCCCTACGAGCATAGTTACTTGTGTGACCAGGGTTCCGGAAGCAACTCCCCCCTCCGGCCGGTCCGTTGTCCGCTCGTCCCTTCCTTGACTGCGCCCACCCCCCACGGAAGGCGATCGCCGTGTCCCCCCACACGACATCCACTCCCCGGTTCCTGGACGCGGTGCGCCCGGACCGCACCGACTGGCTGGAGCTGCCCCCACAGCGGACCAGCGTCAGAGCCGCCCGCCATGCCATGGGCGCGCGGCTGACCTCGTGGCAGGTGCCCGAGGAGGTGTGCGCGAGCGCCGTGCTGCTCGTGTCCGAGCTGGTCACCAACGCCGTGCTGCACACGCTCAGCGAACGGATCCTGTGCGGCGTCCAGCTGATGACGGACGCGCGCTTCCGGCTGGAGGTCCACGACGGCGACCTCACGGGCCACGGCATCCCCGACCGCTGCCCCGGCCCCGAGGACGAGGGGGGCCGCGGCCTGCTCCTCGTCCGGGAGATAGCCGACAGCTGGGGCATCACCCGCTCGACCCTCACGGGCGGAAACGCGGTGTGGGCGAGCCTGGGGACGGCTTTATAAGGCGGTGCGGGGACGTGGACGCCGAGAGGCCAAGGCTCGCGCCATGGCCTCGCGGAACCTCAGAACCCCAGCTTGCGCAACTGCCTCGGATCCCGCTGCCAGTCCTTCGCCACCTTCACATGCAGGTCGAGGAAGACGGGTGTACCCAGCAGCGCCTCGATCTGCTTGCGGGACTTGATGCCGACCTCCTTCAGTCGCTTGCCCTTGGGGCCGATGATGATGCCCTTCTGGCTGGGGCGCTCGATGTAGACGAAGGCGTGGATGTCGAGGAGGGGCTTGTCGGCGGGGCGGTCCTCGCGGGGGAGCATCTCCTCGACGACGACCGCGATGGAGTGCGGCAGCTCGTCACGGACGCCCTCCAGCGCGGCCTCGCGGATCAGCTCCGCGATCATGACCTGCTCGGGCTCGTCGGTCAGGTCGCCCTCGGGGTAGAGCGCGGGGCCCTCGGGCAACAGGGGCACGATCAGGTCGGCCAGCAGACCCACCTGATCGTCGCCGACCGCCGACACCGGGACGATCTCCGCCCACTCGAAGCCCAGCTCCTTGCCGAGCTGGTCGATGGCGATCAGCTGCTCGGCGAGCGTCTTGCTGTCCACGAGGTCGGTCTTGGTGACGATCGCGATCTTCGGCGTCTTCTTGATGGACGCCAGTTCCTTCGCGATGAAACGGTCGCCGGGGCCGAGCTTCTCGTTCGCCGGCAGACAGAAGCCGATCACGTCGACCTCGGCCCACGTCGTGCGCACGATGTCGTTGAGCCGCTCGCCCAGCAGGGTGCGCGGCTTGTGCAGACCCGGGGTGTCGACCAGGATCAGCTGGGCGTCCGGGCGGTGCACGATGCCCCGCACGGTGTGCCGCGTCGTCTGCGGCTGGTTCGCCGTGATCGCCACCTTCTGGCCGACCAGAGCATTCGTGAGGGTGGACTTGCCCGCATTGGGACGGCCCACGAAGCAGGCGAAACCGGCCCTGTGGACAGCTCCGGCCGGCTCTTCGGATGACTGGGTACGAACGCTCATGCCGCCCATTCTCCCTGATCCCCGGAGCCGCCCCGTACCGGACGCCCTCCGTGAGCTTCCCGAAACCCTCACGCAACGAAACGTCACGGAAACACACCCGTACGCAACCGGAAACGAGGGCCGGTGAACCTCTGACGAGCCCCCGCACCGTTGGAGACAACCGTGACCCTCGCCGCCGCAAGCGCCGACACCGGTGACACCGCCTGGCTGCTCGCCGCCACCGCCCTCGTCCTGCTGATGACCCCGGGCCTGGCCCTCTTCTACGGCGGCATGGTCCGCACGAAGAGCGTGCTCAACATGCTGATGATGAGCTTCGTGTCGATCGCCCTGGTGACGGTGGTGTGGCTGGCGGCCGGCTACTCCCTGGCCTTCGGCGAGGACGCGGCGGGCGGATTCATCGGCGGGCTGGACCACGTCGGCATGAGCGGCCTCGGCCCGGACAGCGTCCAGGGCACGGTGCCCACGGTCCTGTTCGCCACCTTCCAGCTCACCTTCGCGATCGTCACGGCCGCGCTGGTCAGCGGCGCGGTCGCCGACCGGGCGAAGTTCGCCGCGTGGCTGGTCTTCGTGCCGGTGTGGGCGCTGCTCGTATACGTTCCGGTCGCGCACTGGGTGTGGGGCCCGGGTGGCTGGATCCTGGAGCGGCTGGGCGCCCTGGACTTCGCGGGCGGGCTGCCCGTGGAGATCGTCTCCGGCGCCTCGGGACTGGCGTTGTGCCTGGTCCTGGGCCCGCGCATGGGCTTCAAGAAGGACGCCATGCGCCCGCACAACCTGCCCATGGTGATGCTGGGCGCCGGTCTGCTCTGGTTCGGCTGGTTCGGCTTCAACGCCGGCTCGGCGCTCGGCGCCAACGGCCTCGCGGCCGCCGCGTTTATCAACACCCTGTCCGCGGGCTGCACGGGGCTGCTCGGCTGGCTCTTCGTGGAGCAGAGGCGCGACGGCCATCCCACGACCCTGGGCGCCGCGTCCGGCGCGGTCGCGGGGCTGGTCGCCATCACCCCCTCCTGCGGGTCCGTCTCGCTGCTCGGCGCGCTGGTCGTGGGCCTCGCGGCCGGCACCGTCTGCTCGTACGCCGTGAGCTGGAAGTTCAAGCTGAACTACGACGATTCCCTGGACGTCGTCGGCGTCCACCTGGTCGGCGGTGTCATCGGCACGCTCCTCATCGGCGTCTTCGCCGTCGAGTCCATGACGGGCGGCGCCGAGGGCCTCCTCCACGGTGGCGGCCTCGGTCAGCTCGGCAAGCAGCTGGTGGCCGTGGTCGTGGTGGCGGTGTACGCGTTCGGTGTGACGTACGGGATCGGAAAGCTGATCGACGTCACGATGGGCCTGCGCGCGAGCGAGGAACAGGAGCAGACCGGACTGGACCTTACGGTGCACGCCGAGACGGCCTACGATCACGGGGTCCTGGGCCACGGCGCCCCGGTCTCCTCCTCCGTCGTCCCCCACGCCCAGAAGGTCACCCCCCAGGCATGAAGCTCATCACCGCGATCGTCAAGCCGTACCGACTCGACGAGGTCAAGAACGCCCTGCAGGAACTCGGCGTGCACGGCCTGACCGTGAGCGAGGCCAGCGGCTACGGCCGGCAGCGCGGTCACACCGAGGTGTACCGCGGCGCCGAGTACCAGGTCGACCTGGTGCCCAAGGTCCGTATCGAGGTCGTCGTCGAGGACGCGGACTCCGAGGCCGTCATCGACGCGGTCGTGAAGGCCGCGCACACCGGCAAGATCGGCGACGGCAAGGTGTGGGCGCTGCCCGTCGACACGGTCGTACGGGTGCGGACGGGCGAGCGCGGCCCCGACGCGCTCTGACACCGGGGCCGCGCCGCCGCGGTCTCAGTCGAACACGAACGGGCCCGGCGACTGCGGCCCGGTCGCCGTGCAGGTGATGGTGATGCCGAAGACGGTCATCTTCAGCGAGCCGCCGAAGGCCTCCAGGCTGTCGCCGGAGGCCACGGTGCCGCTGAGCGGGCCGACCTCGACGGGTGCGCCGGCGGCCATCGCCGGGTTCTCCGTGCCGGCGAAGTCGACGGTTCCGCCGCCGGCCTTCACCAGGGTGAGGGTGGACGCTATCGAGTCCTCTCCCAGCGCGATGGGCGCCGTGATCGCGGAGGACGTGACGGTGAGGGTGGCGGCGGTGCCGTCCTGCGTGGCCGTGAGGGTGGCCTCGCCGCTGCCGAAGGTGCCGCAGTCCGCGGTGATCGTCGCCGTCTGGGGGGTGACGGCGAGGGCCGCGGGGGCGAAGGCGAGCCCGGTGACCGCGAGGGCCCCGGCCGCCAGTGCCGCACCTGCTCCGATTCGCTTGCATCTCATGGGATTCCGGCTCCGTTTCCGTGGGGGGCGGACCGCTCGGCGCATGGATGCGGGCACACCGCCGAGAGTCGAATCTGACGGTCCGTCGGAACTGTCGGTTCCATTGATGCGTGTGGGGCAGGCGGCGGCAAGGTTGAAAACTGGCCTAATTACCGCCGGTTACAGCGAAGTTCAGCCGGCGGTGACGGTGGTCCGGACCGTGCCGTCGGGCCCCGCCACCAGAACCGGCGTCCCCGCACCACCGAGGTCCCGCACGGCCGCCCGGTCCGCGTCGGAAGCGGTCTCCGCCTCCGTCACGACCGCCGCCGCCTCCAGGGACGTCGCGCCCGAGGCCACCGCCATCGCCACCGCCGTCTGCAGGGCACTGAGCTTCAGGGAGTCGAGGGCCACGGTGCCCGCGACATAGGTGCGTCCGGTCTCGTCCCGTACGGCCGCGCCCTCCGGCACGCCGTTGCGGGCCCGCGCAGAGCGGGCCAGGGTGACGATCTTGCGGTCCTCGGGGTCGAGCGCGCTGCTGTCGGTCATGATCCGAGCATACGTAGCGACCGCCCCGGCCCCGTCTCAGGGCCGGTCGAGGCGCAGGCGGTCCGCTCGGGGCAGGCCCGCGACGACCAGGTCGTACGAGTCCTCGATGAGCTCGCGGACCAGTTGGTCCGGGAGCTCGCCGTCGACCGTGACGGTGTTCCAGTGGCGCTTGTTCATGTGCCAGCCGGGGACGATGAGGCCCTCGTACTCGCCGCGGAGGCGCACCGCCGCGTCCGGGTCGCACTTGAGGTTGGCCTTGAGGGGGCGCGCGTCGAGGTGCGACAGGGCGAACAGCTTGCCCTGCACCTTGAAGACCGAGATCTCGGGGCTGAAGGGGAAGTCCTCCACCGCCGCATTGAAGGACAGGCAGAACGCGCGCAGTTCCTGCGGGGTCACTCCGGCTTCTCCTCCTCGGGCGGGTCCGCCGGGCCCACCGGCTCCGCCAGCACCGTCACGATCTTGTTCCGGCGGCCGGCCGCGGCCTCCGCGGTCAGCCGCAGTTCCCGGCCGTCGGGGAGGTCCACGACGGACGAGGCACCCGCGATGGGGACGCGCCCCAGCGCCTTGGCCAGCAGGCCGCCGACCGTCTCGACGTCCTCGTCGTCGAACTCCTCCAGGCCGTACAGCTCGCCCAGGTCGCCGATGTCGAGGCGGGCCGTGACGCGGAAGCGGTCGCCGCCGAGCTCCTCGACCGGCGGCAGTTCACGGTCGTACTCGTCGGTGATCTCGCCGACGATCTCCTCGAGGATGTCCTCGATGGTGACGATGCCGGCGGTGCCGCCGTACTCGTCGATGACGACGGCGACGTGGTTGCGCTCTTTCTGCATCTCGCGCAGCAGATCGCCGGCGTTCTTGGTGTCGGGCACGAAGAACGCCGGGCGCATCGCCGTGGACACCTGCTCGGACTCGGCGTCGCGGCTGATGTGCGTCCTGCGGACCAGGTCCTTCAGATACACGATGCCGACGATGTCGTCCTCGCTCTCCCCGGTCACCGGGATGCGCGAGAAGCCGGAGCGCAGGGCGAGGGTGAGGGCCTGGCGGATGGTCTTGAAACGCTCGATGACCACCAGGTCCGTGCGCGGGACCATGACCTCGCGGACGAGGGTGTCGCCGAGCTCGAAGACGGAGTGCACCATGCGGCGCTCCTCGTCCTCGATGAGGGACTCCTTCTCGGCGAGGTCGACCAGGGCGCGCAGCTCCGCCTCGGAGGCGAACGGGCCGCGGCGGAAGCCCTTGCCGGGTGTGAGCGCGTTGCCGATGAGGATCAGCAGCGACGGGATCGGGCCCATGATCCGGGCCAGCGGCACCAGGACGTACGCTGAGACCGTCGCCGTGTTCAGCGGGTGCTGGCGGCCGATGGTGCGCGGGGAGACACCGACGGCGACGTACGACACGAGGACCATGACCGCGATGGCGACCAGGAGGGCCTCGGTGGTGCCGTCGAACGCCTTCAGACAGCCGTAGGTGATCAGCGCTGCGGCGGCCATCTCGCAGGCGACGCGGACCAGCAGCGCCACGTTGAGGTAGCGGGTCGGGTCGGCGGCGACCTGGGAGAGCTTGGCGCTGCCGCGGCGGCCGGAGCGCACGGCTTCCTCGGCGCGGAAGCTGGAGACACGCGCGAGGCCCGCCTCCGCGCAGGCGGCGAGCCAGGCCACGACGACCAGGGCGACGGCGCCCAGGGCGAGTTGCGGACTCATCGGCGGGCTTAAGAGACCGTCGGCGCCGGGGACGGGCCGGTCAGGCCCCGATCCCCGCGCCAGCCGTCCACGATGGCCGCCTGGAGGCCGAACATCTCGGCCTTCTCGTCCGGTTCCTCGTGGTCGTAGCCCAGCAGGTGCAGCACCCCGTGGACGGTGAGCAGCTGCAGCTCCTCGTCCATGGAGTGCTCCGTCTCCGCGTCCTTGCCCTGTTTCTCGGCGACCTCGGGGCACAGCACGATGTCGCCGAGGAGCCCCTGCGGCGGCTCGTCGTCGTCCTTGGAGGGCGGCCGCAGCTCGTCCATCGGGAAGGACATGACATCCGTCGGACCGGGGAGGTCCATCCACTGGATATGGAGCTGCTCCATGGCGTCGGCGTCCACGACGATCACCGAGAGCTCGGAAAGCGGGTGGATGCGCATCCGTGCGAGCGCGTAGCGGGCGATGTCGAGGATCGCCTGCTCGTCGACCTCGGTGCCGGACTCGTTGTTGACGTCGATCGACATGGTGCTGTGTGTGTCTACTTCCCCTTGTGCCCGGACTTGCCGCGGCTCTTGTGCGCGCCGTTCTCGGTGCCGTGCGTGGTGTCGTACTTCTCGTACGCGTCGACGATACGGCCCACCAGCCTGTGCCGGACGACGTCCTGGGACGACAGCCGGGAGAAATGGACGTCCTCGACGCCGTCCAGGATGTCCTGCACCTGGCGCAGGCCGCTCTTCGTCCCGTCGGGCAGGTCGACCTGCGTCACGTCACCCGTGATCACGATCTTCGAGTCGAAGCCGAGGCGGGTGAGGAACATCTTCATCTGCTCGGGGCTGGTGTTCTGGGCCTCGTCCAGGATGATGAAGGCGTCATTCAACGTACGGCCTCGCATGTACGCCAGCGGCGCGACCTCGATGGTGCCCGCCGCCATCAGCCGCGGGATCGAGTCCGGGTCGAGCATGTCGTGCAGTGCGTCGTAGAGCGGGCGCAGGTACGGGTCGATCTTCTCGTAGAGCGTGCCCGGGAGGAAGCCGAGCCGCTCTCCGGCCTCGACCGCGGGGCGGGTCAGGATGATGCGGTTGACCTGCTTGGACTGCAGGGCCTGCACCGCCTTGGCCATCGCCAGGTAGGTCTTGCCGGTGCCGGCGGGGCCGATGCCGAAGACGATCGTGTGCTTGTCGATCGCGTCGACGTAGCGCTTCTGGTTGAGCGTCTTGGGGCGGATCGTTCGGCCGCGCGAGGACAGGATGTTCTGCGTGAGCACCTCGGCCGGGGTCTCCTGGCCGTCGCTCTCGCCGTTGTCGCTCGCCTTCAGCATGGCGATCGAGCGTTCCACTGCGTCCTCCGTCATCGGCTGCCCGGTGCGGAGCACCAGCATCATCTCGTCGAACACGCGCGCAATGAGGGCGACGTCCTTCGGGTCGCCGACCGCGCTGATCTCGTTGCCCCGGACGTGGATGTCGGCCGCCGGGAAGGCCTTCTCGACCACGCGCAGGAGGGAGTCGCCGGACCCCAGCACGGTCACCATGGGGTGCTGGGCGGGGACGGTGAGCTGCGCTCTCGCCTGCTCCTGCGCGGGGGTGTGGGCTGTCGATGATTGAGTCATGGGCCGGCGCTTAAGGCCTGCGGTTCCTCCTCGTCACGGCCGCACAGCTGAGGGCGGCCTCGCGACTCCCAGGGTACGACGGGGGAGTGACAACGCCGTAGGGGTTTTGGCGGCCGGGTTGTCACCCGGGCCCACGGGAGTCTCACGCCGAGCGCCGGAAGCCGATCGTCGGCACGGCCCTGCGCAGCGGCCAGGGCCTCACCAGTTCCTCCGACACCAGGTCGGCCAGGAACCCGTACCTCTCCAAGGCCACCGCCGACTGCCCCTCGACCGACTGCACCTTCCGCCACCACGCGGCGATCTCCGACCAGCCCGGCGCCGACAGCGACCCGCCGAACTCCTGCACCGACAGCGCCGCGGTCAGCCCGGCGAAGGCCAGCCGGTCGGCGAGCGGCCAGTCCGCCAGCGTCCCGGCGACGAACCCGGCGACGAACACGTCACCGGCCCCGGTCGGATCGAGCGCCTCGACCTCGATGGCCGGCACCTCCGCCGTCTCGCCCGTGCGCCGGTCCACCGCGTAGGCCCCGTCCGCGCCGAGGGTGACCACCGCGAGCGGCACGTACTCGGTCAGGGCGTGCGCGGCGGCCCGGGGGCAGTCCGCGCCCGTGTACCGCATCGCCTCCTGCGCGTTGGGCAGGAATGCCTCGCAGTGCCGCAGGTCGGGCAGCTCCGCCAGGTCCCACGCCCCGGTGTCGTCCCAGCCGACGTCGCCGAACACCCGGGTGCCGTTGCTCGCGGCCTGTCCGATCCAGGGCGCGCTCACACCGGGGGCGAGGGAGGCGACGGCGGCACGCGCGCGGGAGGGGCAGACGGGTGCGGGCTCCTCGGGGGGCGGCTCGTGGCCGTGCGAGACCATCGTGCGCTCGCCCTCGTAGGCCATGGATACGGTCACCGGGGAGTGCCAGCCGGGCACCGTGCGCGACGGTGCGAGGTCGATGCCCTCGCCGTGTTCCAGGGCGTCCCAGCAGTAGTCGCCGTAGTGGTCGTCGCCGAAGGCGGCCGCGAGGGAGGTGCGCAGACCGAGGCGGGCCAGGGCGGTGGCCATGTTGGCGACGCCGCCGGGGGTCCACCCCCTTGCGCGCGCCCAGGACACCGTCCCGCGCACCGGGGCGGAGTCGAGCCCGGTGAAGATGATGTCCAGGAAGACGGTGCCGGTGAGGTAGACGTCCCAGGGTGGGTCGTCCGGTGTGCGCAGCGGGGCGAGGGGATCGACCTGGCTCTGGCGGTGCGATCCCTTTCCGGCCGGGCCCTTTCCGGCCGGGGCGGTGGACGCGGTCACTGTGCGCTCCCTGACGTGGTGCGGATCAGGCCAGTCTGCACCACATCACCGACGACGTGACGGCGATCACGCCGGGCCCACCCGTCCCGTCAGTGCACGCCGGGCCCTGGCACGCCCCCTCCCCCGGCCTCGGCGGGTCTCACCAGCGGGGCATCGCGGGCGTCACCCACTCCGGGTCGGCGATCCGCATCGCCGCCGCGTCGTCACGGTCGCGCAGGGTGCCGTCGTCGTCCAGCCACCGCCGGTGCAGTGCGGCCAGCCGGGCGCGGTCGATCTCCACGCCGAGGCCGGGCGCGTCGGACACGGCGGCCTTGCCGCTCTCGAAGGTGAGCCGCTCGGTGAGGACGTCCTCGGACTGCCAGGGGTAGTGGGAGTCGCAGGCGTGGTGGAGGTTCGGGACGGTGGCCGCCACGTGGGTCATCGCGGCGAGCGAGATGCCGAGGTGGGTGTTGGAGTGCATCGACACGCCGACGCCGAAGGTGCGGCAGACGGCGGCGAGCTGCTGGGTGTTGCGCAGTCCGCCCCAGTAGTGGTGGTCGGAGAGCACGACCTGGACGGCACCCTTGGTGAACGCCTCCTTGATCTCGGCGAAGGTCGTCACGCACATGTTGGTGGCGAGCGGCACCCCGGTGCGCTCGGCGACCTCGGCCATGGCGGGCGTGCCGAGCGCCGGGTCCTCCAGGTACTCCAGGACCTCGCCCAGCTCCTGGGCCACCCGCACCGACGTCTCCACGGACCAGGCGCCGTTGGGGTCCAGGCGCAGCGGATGTCCGGGGAACGCCTCGGCCAGGGCCTTGATTGCCGCGATCTCCTCGTCGGGCGGGAAGACTCCGCCCTTGAGCTTGAAGGAGGTGAAGCCGTACCGCTCCGTGAAGCGGCGGGCCTGCTCCACGACCCCCGCCGGATCGACGGCGGCGCCCCAGTCGTCCTTCTCGGCGGGTACGCCCTCGGGGTGGCCGGCCCACTTGTAGAAGAGGTAGGCGCTGTACTCGACGGCGTCGCGCACCTTGCCGCCGAGCAGCGCGTGCACGGGCAGTCCGAGCGCCTTGCCGAGGGCGTCCAGGCAGGCGACCTCGAAGCCGGAGACGACGGACAGCCGCAGCTTGTCGGCGGTCTGGACGCCGCGCAGCCCGCCGACGTCGACGGCGCTCTCGACGCGGGAGGCGTCCACCGCGACCCGGGCCGCGAGCGTGAACAGGCCGTTCAGGTCACTGACCTGGCGTCCCTTCAGCCGCTCGGCGAAGGGCCGGGCCGGCTCCAGGTACTTGGCGTCGCCGTAGGTCTCCCCCACGCCGGTGATCCCGTCCGCCGTGACGACCTCGACGATGAGCCGGGGCCTGTACGGCTGGTGGACGCCCTGGGTGTTCAGCAGCGGCGGGTCCGCGACCAGGATCGGCGTGAGCCGTACGTCGGTGATGGTGAGGTTCACAGAGAGGCTCCCACGAGGTCGAGTCCGGCGGTGAGGAGGGCGGTGAGGGCGGCCAGGTCGGCGGGCGAGGGGTCGGTGAGCGGGGCGCGGACCGGGCCGACCCGGTGACCACGGAGCCGGCCGCCGCCTTCACCAGCGACACGGCGTACCCGGGGACGCGGTCGCGCAGTTCGACGAGCGGGACGTAGAAGTCGCGCAGCAGCTTGTCGACGGTGCCGTGGTCGTCGTCGCGCAGGGCGGTGAAGAAGGCGCCGGCGATCTCGGGGGCGAAGACGTGGACGGCGGAGGAGTAGGCGGGGACGCCGACGGTGGCGATGGGGGTCCCCCCTGCTCGAACGCAGTTGAGAGCTTGGGGGAGCAGGCCTGGATCTCGGCGGTGGAGGCGCCGTTGAAGAACAGGAAGTCCTCGGGTGCGGCCAGCGTGAGGCGCTGCAGGCGGTCCAGGTCGCTGTGGCCGTCCTTGAGGCCGATGACGTCCGGCAGGGCGGCGATGCGGCGGAGCGAGTCGGCGGTGAAGGCGACCTGGCCGCACTGGTAGGCGATCAGGGGCAGCGGGGTGCGGGCGGTGATCTGCTCCAGCTGGGCGACCAGGCCGTCCCGCGGGGCGGCGACCAGGTAGTGCGGCAGCACCAGGAGTGCGTCGGCTCCGGCGTCCTCGGCGATGCGCGCGAACCGGACGGCCTGTGCCCAGCCGTAGCCGGTGCCCGCGACCACGGGGACGCGGCCGGCCGCCTCCTCGACGGTGATGGTGACGACCTGCCGGTACTCGTCCTCGTCGAGCGAGAAGAACTCGCCGGTGCCGCAGGCGGGGAAGACGGCGCCGGGCGCGGCGGCGAGCCGTTCGGCGACATAGGCACGGAAGCCGTCCGGGTCGAGGGTGCCGTCGTCGCGGAAGCCGGTCAGCGGGAACGACAGTACGCCGCCCGCCATGCCCTCCCGCAGCCGCTGCGCGACCGCCACCGGTCCAGCGCTCACGGTCACCCCCCAATCATCTCCTTATGTAGACGCCATCTATATATGAGAATGAGGGCTGAGTATGCGAACGTCAACCGCCCGGGCGGCCCGATTACCATCGGCACATGTCAGACACAGGGGGCGCCCGCGAGGTGAAGTCCGCGGCGCGCACGGTCGAGCTGCTGGAACTCCTCGCCGCGCGCGGCGACCGTCCGGCCCGGCTCCAGGAGCTGGCCGACGAACTCGGCGTGCCGCGCAGCTCGATGTACGCGCTGCTGCAGACCCTGATCTCACGCGGCTGGGTCCGCACCGACGTCACCGGCTCCCTGTACGGCATCGGCATCCACGCCCTGCTCACCGGCACGAGCTACCTCGACTCCGACCCGCGGGTCCGGGCGGTGCGGCCATACCTCGACGAGGCGTCCGAGGCGCTCGGCGAGACCATCCACATGGGCCGGCTGGACGGCCGGGACGTGGCATATCTGGCCACGCGGGAGTCACACGAGTACCTGCGGACCATCAGCCGGGTGGGACGGCGCCTGCCCGCGCACGTCGGGGCCCTGGGCAAGGCCCTGCTGGCCGAGCGCCCGGACGGCGAGCTGCCCGAGGGCCCCTACGAGGCGCTGACGCCGAACTCGCACACGAGCCGGGAATCCCTGCTGGCCGACCTCGCGCAGACCCGGTCCCGCGGCTGGTCCGTGGACCGCGAGGAGGGCGTGACCGGCATCGCCGGCTTCGGGTTCGCGCTGCGCTACGACAGCCCCGCGCTGGACGCAATCAGCTGCTCGGTGCCCGTCGCGCGGCTCACGCACGCGCACGAGGAGCGGATCGTCGCCGTGATGCGGGAGATCCGGATCAAGGCCGAGGCGACCGTTCCGTCGGGGTCCGGATCGGTGCACTGGCGCTAGCGAAAACGCCGTAGGCACCTGCCGAAGGGAGCGCTTCTACCCGGGCTTCAGCACCCCAAACGCAACGTGCTCCAGATCACAGGCCTCGGGCTCCCGTGTGCGACTACGTGCTTGATACAAATTGCTCGCGCGTTCCTGTCCGTCGACGGTCGTCGCCCACCCCCCTTTCCCCCGCTCCTTTCGCATGCCCTGGGAACGCCCGTGTTCGCCCCCCGCACCACTCCCTGGCCCCTCGTCGCCCTTTTCACGGCCGGGTACCTCGCTCCGTATCTGCTGCCCACCACCGTCGGCAGGCTCGACTCGGACCTTCCGCTCTCCGCCACCCAGGCCGGCGCCGTCGGCAGTGCCCTGCTGCTGAGTTCCGCCACCGCCGGATTCGTCCTCGTCTCCCGGGCCGAACGGGTCGGAGCCCGCACCCTCGCCCGGCTCGGCCTCACCCTCGCCCTGCTCGGCTACGGCGGTGCCGCCCTGACCACCGCCGTCCCCGGCGTCGTCGCCGGCGCGATCGTCGGCGGGTTCGGCTCCGGCACGGCCACCACCGTCGCCGCGACCCTCATCGCGGGTCTGGGGGCGCCCCCTGCTCGAGCGGAGCCGAGAGCTTGGGGGAACGATCCGCACCGGGCCTCCACGGGCGGACTGCTCACCGTCTCCGCCCTCGCGGGCGCCGTGTACCTGACCGTGCCGTACCTCGGCCCGGGGCACGGTCTGCCGCTGGCCGCGATCGCGCTCACGGCCCTGGCCGTCTGGCCGCTCACCGGCCGCCTCCCCGCCGGCACGCCCGTCGCGCCCGCCCGGCACGACAAGGCCCGGCTGCCGCACGCCCGCTCGGGCCTGCTGCTGGCCGCCGCCATGGTGTGCTGGTCGCTCGCCCAGAACTCCCTGTGGGGGGTGAGCGGACGCATCGGCCTGGAGCAGGCGCACCTCGGCGAGGCCACCGTCGGCGTCGTCTTCGCCCTCGGACTGGGCGCCGGCCTGGCCGGCGTCCTCGCGGCGGGCGCCCTCGGGGCCCGCCTCGGGCGGGCCGTGCCCATCGGCGGCGGCACGGTCCTCATCGCCGTCTGCATCGCGCTCAGCGCCTCCGCGAGCGACCTCGGGAGCTTCGCGGCCGGCGAGATCGCCTGGAACACGCTCTACCCGGTGGTGCTGTCGTACCTCATCGGGCTCGCCGCCTCACTCGACCCGCGCGGCCGCTGGGCGGTGCTGGTCGGCTCGGCGTCCTCGCTGGGCACGGCCGCCGGGCCGCTGACCGGCAGCGTGCTGTCGGCGCAGGCCGGGTTCCCGGTCATGGGCGCGGTCCTCGGCGCCGGGCTGCTGGTGATCGCCCTGCCGATGACCGCCGTCGCCCTGCACACCGGCGGACGCCCGCTGCTGCCCGGCGCGATCCGCCGCCGCGGCGGCCACCCGGCCGCCCTGGTCGCCGCCGCCACGGGCACACCCAGCGGCGCGATCCCCGAGATCGGCGCCCCGGAGCAGCCGGTGGTGGAGATCCCCGTGGAGGCCGCTGCCGTCCCCGCCCAGCGCGCCTACGACAAGGCGGGGTCGGAGGTCTTCTGAGGCCCTACGGGTTCGGCTGGAACGCGTAGTCCTCCACCTCGGCGAGATACCGCGTCCGCCGCTCCTCGTCGTCCTCCAGAAAGGAGGCGAGGAAGGAGTTGCGGGCGAGCTCGCGCAGCCGCTCCTCGGTGAGGCCGAGGGTGGCGCGCACGGCGTCGAAGTTGTCGCCGGCGTAGCCGCCGAAGTAGGCCGGGTCGTCGGAGTTGACCGTGCACATCAGGCCGGCGTCCAGCATGGCGGGCAGGGGGTGGTCGGCGAGGGTGTCGACGGTGCGCAGCCGGACGTTGGACCGCCCGAGACCAGCGACCCCACGTACAGCGACCTGCCGTCGAGGCTGACACCGGCCGCGGTGTGCTCGTCACGCGACACCGCTGCCGACCGCAGCGCCGTGTCGCCCTCGCCGAGCGCACCCGGCGCCGTGTCCGGGTCGGTGCCGCTGTTGCCCGTGGGGATCCGTACGAGCCGGTGCTTGCCGTCCACGAAGTACAGGTAGTCGGGGTGCCGAGCCGAGCTCCGGGAGGCAGCCGCGTCGGCCGCCCCCCGCGTGAGCGAGCACAGCTCCGACCCGCCGGCCCGCAGCCCGACCTCGTCCACCGCAGGGCTGAGGTTGCGCAACGTGAACATGATCTGGGCGGCCATCTCCTGGCAGCGGTTGGTACCGACGCCCGCCGCCTTGTGGTTGAGCGGGACCGTCAGCTTGTTCCGGTCGTCGGGCGTCAGCGCGCCGGCGTCCTTCGCCAGCGCCGTACCGGTGGGGAAGCTCGACCTGACCACGGGTCCCAGCCATCGCGTGGGCCCGTTGAGCAGCGAGTTCACCATCTGCGTCATGGGATCCACGCGCCGGCGCACATAGACGGGGTCGGCGACGGCGGTCGGCTGGGACTTCGACCCGGCCGCGTCGGTGTTCGAGGCGAAGTAGTACTTACTGACGGACATGTAGTTGCGCAGGAAGTCCGACTCACCGATGACGACACCCTGCGGCAGCGCGTCGATCCGCCACTGCCGCTTGCTGTCCTGCGTCAGGTGCACGCTCCTGCCGTACGCCCCTGTCGCTGGCGCGTAGGCCTGCTGCGCGTCGACGGTGGCGACCTTGGTGCCGGTCAGCATGTACGAGATCTCGCCGGTGTCGTCCCCGCCGCCGCCCGCCTCCGGTTTGGCGCCGGGTCCGTCGGTCAGCACCGTGGCCGACGCCTCGGGCCGCCACGCCTTCGCGGCTTCGCCGGTCAGGTACTGGCGCGCGGTCTTGTAGTGCGGATCGTCGCTGGTCAGCGCCTCCAGGAAGCCCTGCACGATCTCCGAGGGCGGCGCGTCCTCCCCCGGTGGCACGGCGAAGACCCGCACCTGGGTCTCCTGGCGCGGGGTGGAATCCACGCCCCGCAGATCCCCGCTGTCCGGCATCGAGGCGCAGCCCGCCAGCACCAGGACGCCACCGGCGGCGTACGCCATCACGCGCGCGGTTCTGCGCCGGCCGCGCCCCTCGCGGTCAGCGCCCACGAGATGCCTCCCCTGGCCTGTCCACGTCCCCCGGCCGGGTCGCCCGGCCGCCCCCGCTGTCCTCGTCCCGCGGCCCGTTCACCACCGGATCCCGTCCGGTCCGGCCACCGGCACCCCTGTCACGCCCGGGCCCCTCCTGATCACTCACACCCCGGCCGGGATCCGGTTGCCCGGCCCCCGCCGACGCGTCCTGCCGCCGGGTGCGCGAGGCGGGCCTCGGCACCACGCGTGAACCATTGCCGGGCAGCGCCGTCGGGTCCGCGGTGGGGACGACACGCGGCGGTATCGGGTCCCGCTTCGCCCCCTGCCGCACCGGCCCGCTCACCGGCTGCGCCGGCACGGTCGCCCGTTTCTCGCCCTCCCCGCCGCGCGGCAGCCCGGCGTCGTCGAGGCCCCGGTTCCGCCGTGAGTCCTTGGGCTCCAGCGGTATCGGAGAGCCCCGCAGCGGCTCGTCGGCGGTCCTGGGCAGCGTCAGCCGGAACTGGGAGCCACCGCCCGGCTCGCCCCACGCCTGCAGCCAGCCGCCGTGCAGCCGCGCGTCCTCCAGGGCGATGGACAGCCCCAGGCCCGTACCACCCGTGGTACGCGCGCGTGCCGGATCGGCCCGCCAGAAGCGGCTGAACACACGGGTCGCCTCGCCCGGCTTGAGCCCGACCCCGTAGTCCCGCACCGCCACGGCGACCGCGCCGCCCGCCGCGGCGAGCTTGACGACGACGTCCTTGCCCTCGCCGTGCTCGACGGCGTTGACGACGAGGTTGCGCAGCACACGCTCCACGCGCCGGGCGTCGGCCTCCGCGACCACGGGCTGCTGGTCGCCCAGAATCCGGATCTGCGTGCCCTTGCGCTCCGCGAGCGGCTCGGCCCCGCTGACCACCCGCCGTACGACGTCCCTGAGGTCGATCGGCTCCGCCTCCAGGGCCGCGGCGCCTGCGTCGAACCGGCTGATCTCCAGCAGGTCCGCGAGCAGCGACTCGAACCGGTCCAGCTGGTCGGCGAGCAGTTCCGCCGACCGCGCGGTCACCGGGTCGAAGTCCACACGCGCCTCGTGGATGACGTCCGCGGCCATCCGTACGGTCGTCAGCGGCGTACGCAGCTCGTGCGACACGTCCGACACGAACCGGCGCTGCATCCGCGACAGGTCCTCCAACTGGCTGATCTTCAGCTGAAGGTTCTGCGCCATCTTGTTGAAGGCCTCACCGAGCCGCGCGATGTCGTCCTCACCGGTGACCTTCATACGTTCCTGAAGCCGCCCGGCCGACAGCCGCTCCGCGATTCCCGCCGCCATCCGCACCGGCGTGACGACCTGTCGCACGACGAGCCAGGCGATGGCCCCGAGCAGGACCACGACGAAGAGCCCGGCCGTCGCCAGCGTGCCCTTGACCAGGCTCAGCGACTTCTCCTCCTGGGTGAGCGGGAAGAGGTAGTAGAGCTGGTACGGGTCACCGTTGGGGTCGTTGACCTGCTTGCCGATGATCAGGCCCGGCTGGGAGTCCTTGGTCGGGTTGTTGTACGTGATGCGGGTGTAGCTCTGCGCGGCCGTCGTACTGGTCCCGATCCGCTCGCGCAGGTCGGCGGGCACGCTCCTGCTCCAGTCCACCTCGCCGGAGGCACGCTGCCCGCGGCCGCCCCCGGCGTCGGACGCCGGGAGCGTCACCACGTCGAAGGCGCCCTGGCCGCCGCTCGACAGCGAGGAGACGAGGTCGCTCATCCACGGGGTGACGTTCTGCGCGGGACGCCCGTCCGTGGTGGCGGCGTCGTCGCCGGTGCCGCTCGCCACCTCGTCGGCCCGCTGCTTGGCCACCGCGAAACCGCCCGTGGCCTGGCTCTGGGACGCCTTCACCTTGGCGTCCAGCAAGCCGTTGCGCACCTGCCCGATGACGACGAAGCCCAGCAGCAGCACCACGCCCAGCGACATCAGCAACGTCGTGACGACGACCTTGAGCTGGATGTTGCGCCGCCACAGCCGCATGACGGGCAGCAGCGGTCGGCGCACCCACCGCATGAGCAGGCGGATGACCGGGCTGCCCTGGACCCCGCCCTGAAGCAACCCGCTCTCCAGGAACCGCGCCCAGCGGGAGCCGGACTTCTTCCGCCCGACAGGCCGCTCCGGGCGGGCCCCGGACCGGCCGGGCGCCGAAGCGGCACTGTCGCCGGACATGTCAGCTCGGCCCTGCCTTGTACCCGACACCACGGACGGTCACCACGATCTCCGGCTTCTCCGGGTCCTTCTCGACCTTGGAGCGCAGCCGCTGCACATGAACGTTGACCAGCCGCGTGTCCGCCGCGTGCCGGTATCCCCAGACCTGCTCCAGCAGCACCTCGCGCGTGAACACCTGCCACGGCTTGCGCGCGAGCGCGACCAGCAGGTCGAATTCCAGCGGCGTCAGCGCGATCGACTGCCCTTCCCGCTTCACGGAGTGCCCCGCCACGTCGATGACCAGGTCACCGATGGCGAGCTGCTCCGGAGCGGGCTCCTCCGACCTGCGGAGTCGCGCCCGGATCCGGGCCACCAGCTCCTTCGGCTTGAACGGCTTCACGATGTAGTCGTCAGCGCCCGATTCCAGGCCCACGACGACGTCGACCGTGTCGCTCTTCGCCGTCAGCATCACGATCGGCACACCCGACTCCGCCCTGATCAGACGGCACACCTCGATGCCGTCCCGGCCGGGCAGCATCAGGTCGAGCAGCACCAGATCGGGCTTGGCCTCACGGAACGCGGCCAGCGCCTTGTCACCGTCGGCCACGAACGACGGCTCGAAACCCTCACCACGCAGCACAATGCCGAGCATCTCGGCCAGTGCGGTGTCGTCGTCGACGACAAGGACTCGTCCCTTCATAAACGACATCATCCCATTCTCATAACGGTGGCGAAGGCAGTGGTGAGGTAGGTCACCGGCCAGTGACCATAGTCGCAGCAAGCGCTACTGTCTGCCCTGGCCCGCCCGCCGATGATCTCGACGCGGTCACCGACGGCCCCGTTCCCGGGCCCGGAACGGCGGCGAAAGGGCCCAGGACCGGGCGAGGCCGAGGAGAGCCGGCGAACGAGGGTGCCGGAGCCCGCTCCGCCCCGCACACCCTCCGCGGCGCCCGGCTCAGCCCGCCGTGACCGCGTGCGACCGCGCACACACCTCGGCCAGTGCCTCGGCGGTCACAGGCGAAACGACGCCCTCCTCCGTGACGATCGC
>NZ_JBEXSH010000017.1:0-28368 GCF_040613555.1 Streptomyces sp. NPDC006265 | reverse complement strand
GTCCACGGGCCTCCCACAGTGAATGGGGTGCCTGGATGGTGAAGCTGGTACTGACTCTCCGTCAAGGTGCGTATTTGGCCAGGGCATTACGGAGGGCAGCCTCCGGCGTCCGTGTCGCTGGACGCGGAAATCGTTCCCCGGCCCGGCGCCCGTGTCAGTGCACGCAGAACTCGTTCCCCTCCGGATCAGCCATCACGACCCACTCGCCGCCCTGCTCCTTCACCCGCCGCAGCGCACTGGCCCCGAGCCCCTCCAGTCGTGCGACCTCCTCGTCGCGGCGCCCCCCGCCCGGGTGCAGATCGAGATGCAGCCGGTTTTTGACCGTCTTCTCCTCCGGCACCCGCTGGAACAGCAGCCGCCGCCCCAGCCCGGTCCCGCTCTCCTCCTCGTACGGATCCTCGGGGTGCCGTACCGCGATCAGGTCCCGGAAGGCGCGGCGGCCGTGGAACTCGACCGTGGCCTCCTCCGGCAGAGCGCCGAAGCCGAGCAGCTTCCCGATCAGGGCGCTGTTGTCCTCGACCTCGTAGTGAAGGGCGGCGGCCCAGAAGTCGGCCTGGGTATGCGGGTCGTTCGCGTCGATGACGAGTTTCCAGTGCACGGGAGTGGGTGATGCGGGTGTCTGCGTCATGTAACCACTTATACTGGTTAGGTGAGTGGACGTGCAGGGGAAACGCCGGATCGAACGCCCGGCCTGACGCTGGTCTCGGGCCAGGGCAAGCCCTACCGCTTCGACCCCGGCACCCTGTGCCTGGAGCTGACGGTGACGGGCGGCCCCGGGGCCTTCGCCCGCTGGGAAGTGCTGCACGAACCCGCCGACCTGGTCACCTGGGCCGGGCGCAGCCGACTGCCGGCCGGGCTGGACCTCACCGTCTCCGCCGGTGAACTGGAACGGGCCCGCGCCCTGCGCGACGCGGTGTTCCTGCTCGCGACCGACCGTGCCCACGGACGCCCGCTGCAAGCCGCACAGCTGGACGTCGTCAACGCCGCCGCGGCCGCGTCCCCGCTCGTCGCCCGCATCGAGCCCGACGGCACCCGCGCCTGGGCGCCGGGCGCCACCGGCACCCATCTGCTCGCGACCGTCGCCCGCGACGCGATCGACCTGTTCACCGGGCCGCACGCCGACCGCATCCGCGAATGCGGCGCCCACAACTGCCATCTGCTCTTCGTCGACACCTCCCGCCCCGGCCGCCGCCGCTGGTGCGCGATGGAGCACTGCGGAAACCGCGAGAAGGTCCGGGCACACCGCGCCCGCCACGCGTCTACGGAGCCGTAGCCCCCGTGGCCTCCGCCGCACGGGTGTCGTACGCCGTCCGGGCCTGCGCGATCTCCTCCTGGTGCGCCTCCGTCCAGGTCACCAGGGACTGGATCGTGGTGTGCAGTGTCCTGCCGAGGGAAGTCAGTTCGTACTCCACCCGCGGCGGAACCACCGGGTGCACCGTCCGCTTCACCAGGCCGTCCCGCTCCAGCGAGCGCAGGGTCACTGTCAGCATCCGCTGGCTGACCCCGTCGATCTCCCGGCGCAGCTCGGTGAAGCGCAGCCGCCGGTTGTCCAGCAGCGCGATGACCAGCAGCGACCACTTGTCGGCGATCCGGTCGAGGATCTGCCGGATCTGGCAGTCCTCGCGGATGTCCCACGGGAAGGGATCGGCGCCGCCGTGGTCCACGGTGCTCGCGCAGTGACTCGGTGACTTCGAGGTGCCTTCTTCCATGTCTGTCGATGCTGCCGCGGGGTGGGCCATGGTTACAAGAGGGAACCGACCCTCACTTGCGTAACCGCCCCTTACCGGAGGAGTGTTGACCCATGGGCACCCGTGCCTGGGCGCTACTGCTCGTTCTCTGCGGAACGATCTTCCTCGAAGGCATCGACGTCGCGATGATGGCGGTGGCGATCCCGACCGTCCGCGCCGATCTGGGTCTTGTCACCGGCACCGCGGCCTGGGTGATGAGCGCCTACGTACTCGGCTACGCCGGCTTCACCCTGCTGGGCGGGCGGGCCGCCGACCTGCTCGGGCGGCGCCGGATGTTCCTGCTCTGGCTCACCGTCTTCCTCGCCTTCTCGGGGCTCGGCGGCTTCGCGACGGACGGCTGGATGCTGATCGTCGCCCGGTTCGTCACGGGCGTCGCCGCCGCGTTCATGACCCCGGCCGCGCTCTCCCTGATCACCACGTCGTACGAGGAGGGCCCGCAGCGCAACAAGGCCCTTCTGGTCTTCGCCGGGACGGGCGCGGCGGGTTTCTCCCTCGGCCTGGTGATCGGCGGCCTGCTCACCGAGATCGGCTGGCGCTGGGTGTTCTTCGCCCCGGTACTGCTGGCCGCCGCCCTGCTCGTCACGGCCGTACGTCTGATCCCGCGGCGCGACGTCCCGCCGAAGCGCGGGCGCACCTTCGATCTGTCCGGCGCGATCACCGCCGCCTGCACCATGCTGCTGGCCGCCTACACCGTCGTACGCCTGGAACACGGCCTGCACCATTGGCCGCTCACCCTGGCCTCGGGCCTCGCAGCCGTGATCATGGCCGGCGTCTTCGTCGCGGTCGAACGCCGCTGCCCCGACCCGCTCGTCCGGCTCGGCATGCTGCGCCGGGGCCCGGCCGTGCGCGCCGACCTCGGGGCGCTGCTCTTTCTCGGCGCCTTCTTCGGCTTCCAGTTCGTCGTCACGCTCTACCTGCAAGAATTGCGCGGCTGGTCGTCTCTGCAGACGGCGGTGGCTCTCGTCGTCATGGGCATCGACGCCGTCCTGGCGCCGACGCTCACGCCCAGACTGGTCACCCGCTTCGGCAACGCCGGAGTGATCACCGGCGGTTTCCTCCTGGCGGTGGCCGCGTACGCGCTGTTCCTGCCGGTCGGCATGGACTGGTCCTACGCCATGATGTTCCCGACCCTGCTGCTCTCCGGCCTCGCGTTCGCCCTGGCCTTCGGGCCGCTGACGATCGCGGCGACGGACGGGGTCGACGAGTCGGAGCAGGGCCTGGCCGGCGGGCTGCTGACCACCGCCATCCAGTTCGGTGCCGCGATCGGCATCTCGGCGGTGACCGCGGTCTACGGCCTGGCGTCCACCGGGTCCGGTCCGCAGGCCACGCTCTCGGCGTTCCGTGCGGCATTGACCGTGCCGGTCGCCCTGGTGGTGCTGGGCACGCTGGTCTCGCTGGTCAGCGTCCGGGAGGCCCGGCGGGCGGCGCGCAAGGCGTCCCAGGTGAGCAGCGTCAACGCCAGCCACACCAGCGCGAACCCGGCCCAGCGCTCCGGCGGCATCTCCTCGTGGAAGTAGAAGATGCCGAGCATGAACTGCAGGACCGGCGTCGAGTACTGGAGCAGGCCGATGGTGGACAGGGGTACGCGGATGGCGGCCGCGCCGAAGCAGACCAGGGGGAGCGCGGTGACGATGCCGGCCGAGGCGAGCAGCGCCGCGTGCCCCGCGCCCTCGGCGGCGAAGGTGGAGTCGCCCCGCGCGGAGAGCCACACCAGGAAGGCGAGCGCGGGCAGGAACTGGATCGCGGTCTCGGCGGCCAGCGACTCGATGCCGCCGAGGCCCACCTTCTTCTTCACCAGCCCGTAGGTGGCGAAGGAGAACGCGAGGCAGAGTGAGATCCACGGGGGCCGGCCGTAGCCGATGGTCAGCACGACGACCGCCGCGCAGCCGGTCCCGACCGCCGCCCACTGCACCGGCCGCAGCCGCTCCTTCAGCAGCAGCACGCCCATCGCGATGGTGACCAGCGGGTTGATGAAGTACCCGAGCGAGGCCTCGACCACGTGCCCGGAGTTCACGGCCCAGATGTACAGGCCCCAGTTGACGGTGATGACCGCCGCAGCGACCGTGATCAGCGCCAGCTTGCGGGGCTGCCGCAGCAGCTCACCGGCCCAGGCCCAGCGGCGCAGCACCAGCAGGGCGGCGCCCACGAAGACCAGCGACCACACCATTCGGTGGGCCAGGATCTCTACCGCGCCGGCCGGCTTCAGCAGGGGCCAGAACAGGGGGACGAGCCCCCACATCCCATAGGCCGCGAAGCCGTTCAGCAGTCCTATGTGCCGCTCACCCCTCGGCTTGCCGGTCACGGGCCCCTCCTTCGCGCCTGGCGTGTGTCCGCGTGGACGACGGTAACGCCGAGCGCCCCCGGCTGTCATGCCCGTATCGGTATACGGTCATGACAGTCCGGGGTGGCGTGCTGCGGGGGAGGGTCAGCCCTTGAGCGCGGCGGCGATGGCCTCGGCGAACGGGGTGGTCGGGCGGCCGGTCAGGCGGGACAGGTCGCCGGTGGAGACGACCAGCTCGCCCTTTTCGATGGAGGCGTCCACGCCCGCGAGGATCCGGGCGAACGGCTCGGGCAGGCCCGCGCCGGTCAGGATGCCCACGAGGGCTTCGACGGGGACGGCGTTGTACGCGATCTCCTTGCCGGTCTGCCGGCTCAGCTCGGCCGCGTACTCGGCGAAGCTCCAGGGGGTGTCGCCGCCCAGCTCGTACGTCTTGTTCTCGTGCCCCTCACCGGTCAGCACGGCGACGGCGGCAGCGGCGTAGTCGGCGCGGGAGGCGGAGGAGACCCTGCCCTCGCCGGCGGCGGCGACGACCGCGTTGTGCTCCAGCACCGGGGCGAGGTTCTCGGTGTAGTTCTCGTGGTACCAGCCGTTGCGCAGTAGGGCGTAGGGCACGCCGGAGTCCAGCAGGATCTCCTCGGTGCCGCGGTGGTCGTCGGCGAGCGTGGCGGTCAGGGTACCGGGGGCGCTGGTATAGGCGAGCAGGGCGACACCGGCGGCCTTGGCGGCGTCGATGACGACCTTGTGCTGCTGCACCCGGCCCTTGTCGAACTCGGTGCCGGAGATCAGCAGCACCTTGTCGCCCGCGGAGAAGAGGCCGTCGTAGGAGGCGGGGTCGTTGTAGTCGGCGAGGGCGATCTTCACGCCGCGGTCCGCGAAGTCGGCGGCCTTCTCCGCGTTGCGCACGACCGCGGTGATCTGCCCGGCGGGCACCTTCTCCAGCAACTGCTCCACGACGTGGCGGCCGAGCTGTCCGGTGGCGCCGGTGACGACGATGCTCATGGTGAGGACTCTCCTTGTGGGGTACGTTGGCACTAACCCTAGGAGATGCGCTAACTCTTCGAAAGTACCCACTTTGAAGTAAGGTACTGGTATGCCGGTAAGTAGCAGTGAAGCCCTGTGCCCCTACCGGCTGGTCCTGGAGCACGTGACCAGCCGCTGGGGCGTGCTCGTCCTCACCGAGCTCCTGGACCGCCCGTACCGCTTCAGCGAACTGCGCCGCGCGATCAGCGCGCACGGAAGCCGGGGCGTCAGCGAGAAGATGCTGACCCAGACCCTCCAGACCCTGGAGCGCGACGGACTCGTCCACCGCGACGCCAAGCCCGTCATCCCGCCGCGCGTCGACTACTCCCTCACCGGCCTGGGTCGTGAGGCCGCCGAGCAGGTGAAGGCCCTCGCGGCCTGGACGCACCAGCGCATGGACGAGGTGGAACAGGCCCGCCAGGCGTACGACGGGGCCCGGGCCGCCACGTAGGCGGCCCGGGCCCCGAGAGCTCCCTTCGGCCGGGTCAGCCGACGACCGTCCAGGTGTCGCCGCCCGCCAGCAGCGCGCCCAGGTCGCCCTTGCCGTGCTGCTCGATCGCGGTGTCGAGCTGGTCGGCCATCTGCGTGTCGTAGACGGGCCGCTCGACGGAGCGCAGGACCCCGATCGGCGTGTGGTGCAGGGTGTCCGGGTCGGCGAGGCGGGACAGCGCGAAGGCCGTGGTCGGGGACGGGGAGTGCGCGTCGTGGACGAGCACCTGGTCCTCGTTCTCCGGCGTCACCGCCACCACCTTCAGATCACCGGTCAGCGGATCCCGGACGACACCCTTGGCCAGGTCGGCGCCGAAGCGGATCGGCCGGCCGTGCTCCAGCCGGATCACGGCCTCCTCGGCCTGCTGCTTGTCCTTCAGGGCGTCGAAGGCACCGTCGTTGAAGATGTTGCAGTTCTGGTAGATCTCGATCAGTGCCGTGCCCTGGTGGGCGGCGGCCTGGCGCAGCACCTCCGTCAGGTGCTTGCGGTCCGAGTCCACCGTCCGCGCCACGAACGACGCCTCCGCGCCGAGCGCCAGCGACACCGGGTTGAAGGGCGCGTCCAGCGAGCCCATCGGCGTCGACTTGGTGATCTTCCCGACCTCGGAGGTCGGCGAGTACTGGCCCTTGGTCAGACCGTAGATCCGGTTGTTGAACAACAGGATCTTGAGGTTGACGTTGCGGCGCAGCGCGTGGATCAGGTGGTTGCCGCCGATGGACAGCGCGTCGCCGTCACCCGTGACCACCCACACCGACAGATCGCGGCGCGAGCTCGCCAGGCCCGTGGCGATGGCGGGGGCCCGGCCGTGGATGGAGTGCATCCCGTACGTGTTCATGTAGTAAGGGAAGCGGGAGGAGCAGCCGATGCCCGAGACGAAGACGATGTTCTCCTTCGCCAGCCCCAGCTCGGGCATGAAGCCCTGCACCGCGGCGAGGATGGCGTAGTCGCCGCAGCCGGGGCACCAGCGCACTTCCTGATCGGACTTGAAGTCCTTCATCGACTGCCTGCCCTCGGCCTTGGGGACGAGGGAAAGCGCCTCGATGGTGCCGGTGCCGTGCGTGGACGTCTCAGCCATCGATGGCCTCCTTCAGAGCCGCGGCGAGCTGCTCCGCCTTGAACGGCATGCCGTTGACCTGGGTGTACGAGTGGGCATCGACCAGGTACTTCGCCCGGATGAGCGTGGCGAGCTGCCCGAGGTTCATCTCGGGGATCACCACCTTGTCGTAACGCTCCAGCACAGAGCCCAGATTCCGCGGGAAGGGGTTGAGATGGCGCAGATGCGCCTGGGCGACGGACTCCCCGGCTCTGCGCAGCCGCCGCACGGCCGCCGTGATCGGCCCGTACGTCGAGCCCCAGCCCAGGACCAGGGTCCTGGCCTCGTGTGGGTCGTCCACCTCGACGTCCGGGACGTCGATGCCGTCGATCTTCGCCTGCCGGGTGCGCACCATGAAGTCGTGGTTGGCCGGGTCGTAGGAGATGTTGCCCGTGCCGTCCTGCTTCTCGATGCCGCCGATCCGGTGCTCCAGACCCGGCGTGCCCGGGATCGCCCACGGGCGGGCCAGCGTCTGCGGGTCCCGCTTGTACGGCCAGAACACCTCGGAGCCGTCGTCGAGCGTGTGGTTCGGCCCCTGCGCGAACCGCACCCGCAGGTCCGGCAGCTCCTCGATGTCCGGGATCCGCCAGGGCTCGGAGCCGTTGGCCAGATAGCCGTCGGACAGCAGGAACACCGGCGTGCGGTACGTCAGCGCGATCCGCGCCGCCTCCAGCGCGGCGTCGAAGCAGTCCGCCGGGGTGCGCGGCGCGACCACCGGCACCGGCGCCTCGCCGTTGCGCCCGTACATCGCCTGGAGCAGGTCCGCCTGCTCGGTCTTGGTGGGCAGTCCCGTCGACGGGCCACCACGCTGGATGTCCACGACCAGCAGCGGCAGCTCCAGGGAGACCGCGAGACCGATCGTCTCCGACTTCAGCGCCACACCCGGGCCGCTCGTCGTGGTCACGGCCAGCGAACCACCGAAGGCCGCGCCCAGCGCGGCCCCGATGCCTGCGATCTCGTCCTCCGCCTGGAAGGTCCGCACGCCGAAGTTCTTGTGTCTGCTCAGCTCGTGCAGGATGTCCGACGCCGGAGTGATCGGGTACGACCCCAGATACAGCGGCAGATCCGCCTGCCGGCTCGCCGCGACCAGCCCGTAGGACAGGGCGAGATTGCCGGAGATGTTGCGGTAGACACCCGGCGGGAACGCGGTGGCAGCCGGGGCGACCTCGTAGGAGACGGCGAAGTCCTCCGTCGTCTCGCCGAAGTTCCAGCCGGCCCGGAACGCCGCGATGTTGGCCGCCGCGATGTCGGGCTTCTTCGCGAACTTCGACTTCAGGAACTTCTCCGTGCCCTCGGTGGGCCGGTGGTACATCCAGCTCAGCAGGCCCAGCGCGAACATGTTCTTGCTGCGCTCCGCCTCCTTGCGGCTGAGGTCGAACTCCTTGAGCGCCTCGACCGTGAGCGTGGTCAGCGGCACGGGGTGCACGTGATAGCCGTCCAGCGACCCGTCCTCCAGAGGACTGGTCCCGTATCCGACCTTCTGCATCGCCCGCTTGGTGAACTCGTCCGTGTTGACGATCACCTCGGCGCCGCGCGGCAGGTCGCCGATGTTCGCCTTCAGCGCGGCCGGGTTCATCGCCACCAGCACGTTCGGCGCGTCACCGGGGGTGAGGATGTCGTGGTCGGCGAAGTGCAACTGGAAGGACGACACACCCGGCAGGGTTCCGGCGGGCGCCCTGATCTCGGCCGGGAAGTTCGGCAGCGTCGACAGGTCGTTGCCGAACGACGCGGTCTCCGAGGTGAAACGGTCACCGGTGAGCTGCATACCGTCACCCGAGTCCCCCGCGAACCTGATGATCACCCGGTCGAGGCGACGGACATCCTTCGCGCCCGCCGCTTTGCGCTGCTCTCCTACGACTGCTCCGTCGGCCTGCTCCGCTGGGCTACTGACCTGGCTGGTCACTGAACTGGACCTCCCTCGAGGACGCTGTCCGGGACAGGCCTTCCCGCAGGCCCTCCCAGGATCAACCCTACGACCGCAAGGGTCGCCTTCTTCGGGTCATTCGCATCTTGGACACGACTTTGGGATGATCGCGCGCCCGGAATTGTCCGGATTTTCCGCGCGCCTCAAGTCGAGGTGCATCAGGAGTTGAGGTACGTCAACACGGCAAGCACCCTGCGGTGGTCGCCCTCGCTGGGGGACAGCCCCAGCTTCAGGAAGATGTTGCTGACGTGCTTCTCGACCGCCCCGTCGCTGACCACGAGCTGCCGTGCGACCGCCGAGTTCGTCCGCCCCTCGGCCATCAGCCCCAGCACCTCCCGCTCCCTGGGGGTGAGCCCGGCGAGCACGTCCTGCTTACGGCTGCGGCCCAGCAGCTGCGCGACCACCTCCGGGTCGAGCGCCGTACCGCCCTCGGCCACCCGCACCACCGCGTCCACGAACTCCCGCACCTCGGCCACCCGGTCCTTCAGCAGGTAGCCGACCCCCCGGCTGGACCCGGCGAGCAGCTCCGTGGCGTAGCGCTCCTCCACGTACTGCGACAGCACCAGCACTCCGAGCCCCGGGTGCGCCTTGCGCAGCTGCACCGCCGCCCGCACTCCCTCGTCCGTGTGAGTCGGCGGCATCCGCACGTCCGCCACGACCACGTCCGGCAGCTCGCCCTGGGCGTCCAGCTCCGTGATGGTCTTGATCAGTGCCTCGCCGTCACCCACACCGGCGACCACCTCGTGCCCACGGTCGGTCAGCAACCGGGTCAGGCCCTCTCTGAGCAGCACCGAATCCTCGGCGATGACCACCCGCACCCTGTCCTCCACGATGTTCGGCCCCCCACAGCCCGCTGCCGCCCGTCCGCAGCCCACAACGGTTCCGCGCCCACCCGTGCGACGGGTCCAGCATTTCAGGGTCGGGGAGTGTATGGGGACGGGACCGGCTTTCTTGACTGGCCGATCGGGTGGTGAGGGAAAGATGTGGGGCCGGAGGCGACGGCCCCCGGCCCTGTCACGGCTCGCGGGGGGCCGGACCCCCGCGGAGGTCACCGCACGTGCTCCCCCCGCCACGGCAACTCGGCGCTCACCCGGCTCGGCCCGCCCGCCGGCGAGTCCACCACCAGGATCCCGTCCACCGCGTCGAGCCGGTCCGCCAGCCCCGCGAGCCCGGACCCCTGGGACACGTCGGCCCCGCCCACGCCGTTGTCCACGACCTGCAGCATCAGCCGGTTCTCCGTCCGCCACACCTCGACGCCCGCCCACGTCGCCCGCGCGTGCTTGCTGACGTTCTGCAGCAGCTCCGACACCGTGAAGTAGGCGATCCCCTCGATCGCCGGCGCCGGCCGCTCCGCCAGGTCGACCTCGACCTGCACCGGCACCGTGCACCGCGACGCCACCGCCGACAGCGCCGCGTCCAGCCCCCGGTCCGTCAGGACCGCCGGATGGATCCCGCGGGCCAGGTCCCGCAGCTCCTGGAGCGCCGTCTTCACCTCACCGTGCGCTTCGTCCACCATCCGCGCGGCCGCCCTCGGATCCTCCTGGAGCTTCTCCTTCGCCAGCCCCAGGTCCATGGCCAGCGCCACCAGCCGGGCCTGCGCCCCGTCGTGCAGATCCCGCTCGATGCGCCGCAGGTCGGCGGCGGCCGTGTCGACCACGACCCCCCGGTCCGACTCCAGCTCCACCACCCGCGAGACCAGTCGCGACGGCCCGAGCAGCCCGTGCACCATCAGCCGGTCCACCATCGTCAGCGCCCGCACGATCCACGGCGTGGCGATCGTGAACAGCAGCCCCACCAACGCGGTCACCGTGATCTCGAACGGGTTGTCCAGGTAGATCCGGTGGGCCTCGTCGCCGTACAGCTGGACCCCCTCCTGACCCG
The DNA here is from genome assembly GCF_040613555.1 of Streptomyces sp. NPDC006265. NCBI lineage: Bacteria > Bacillati > Actinomycetota > Actinomycetes > Kitasatosporales > Streptomycetaceae > Streptomyces > Streptomyces sp. NPDC006265. Next base: position 17,931 of record NZ_JBEXSH010000017.1, on the reverse strand, counting down.
CGTACACCGGGAACACCCAGAACCACAGCGGGTACGTCAGCAGCGCCCAGCCCAGCGCCCACACGTTCACGGCCACCACGAAAGAGAACACCGACCAGGGCAGATGCAGCACCGCGTACAGCAGGGCCCGCCACGAGGCGCCGCTCTTGAGGACGGCCCCCATCCACGCCATCGCACCCGGCTTCCGCGTCCGCAGCGGTTCCGGCTCGGCCACCTCCAGGCCCAGCAGCCCTCGCGCCCGCATCCGCTCCAGTGCCCCGAAGCCGCGGCACCCGGCGAGCGCCGCCGCCAGCACCGGCACACCCAGGAACGTGACCAGCAGTCCCGCCCCCAGCGACACCATCGTGACCGCGTAGGTGAACAGCAGGATGCTGATCGGCAGGCTGAGCAGCACATGGGTGAGCTCCAGCCAGGTGCGGCCCTCGACCGGCGCCCGCAGCACGGCCGGCAGCCGGCGGCGCCGTTCGGTGCTCCCCGGGAAGCCCGACCCGCTGTCGAGCCGGTATCCCTGTCCGTACTCCGTGGCCATCGGCGTCGTCCTTCTCCTCGTCCCGCGGCTGTGCTCTCGTACCTCCACCCTGCTCCGCCGCAGGTCGGCGGACCATGGAGTCCGTCGGCGTCTTGGACGGGGGGTTTTCCCTACCCCGGGGCCCCGGACCGGTCACGCCACGGCAGTTCCGCCGTGACCGTCGTCGGACCGCCCTCGGGCGACTCCAGGACGAACAGCCCGTCGACGGCGTCCAGCCGCTCCGCCAGGCCCTTCATCCCCGTACCGCTGTCGAGGCTCGCGCCCCCGTGCCCGTCGTCCCACACCTGAATGAGCAGCCGCGTGTCGGTCCGCCACACATCCACCGAGGCCGATTTCGCCCGCGCGTGTTTGCTGACGTTCTGCAGCAGCTCCGAGACGGTGAAGTAGGCGATGCCCTCGATGGCCGCGGCCGGCCGCTCCGGCAGATCGACCGTCACCTTCACCGGGACCGTGCAGCGCGAGGCGACCGAGGACAGGGCCGCGTCCAGACCACGGTCGGTCAGGACCGCCGGATGGATGCCGCGCGCCAGATCCCGCAACTCCTGGAGCGCCAGCTTCACCTCGCCGTGCGCCTCCTCGACCATCGTCGCCGCCGCGTCGGGATCCTCCAGCACCTTCTCCTTGGCCAGGCCGAGCCCCATGGCCAGATTGACCAGCCGCGCTTGCGCCCCGTCGTGCAGATCCCGCTCGATGCGCCGCAGGTCCGCCGCGGCCGTGTCCACCACGACCCCCCGGTCCGACTCCAGCTCGGCGATCCGCCGCTCCAGCTCGTCGGAGGGCGACAGCAGCGCCCGCACCATGGCCCGGTCGGCGTTGGTCAGCCCCCGCGCGATGAACGGCAGCACCGGCCACAGCACGAACAACGAGGCCAGAGTGACGGCGAAGGTGAGCACACCCCACGGCAGCCGGATGAACTCGTACAGGGCCGTGCGCCAGCCCACCGGGTCCTTCAACTGCATCCACAACCGCTGGAAGAAGCCGCCCCCGCCCCGCATCCGCAGCCGGCTCGGCTCCTCGATCCGCACCCCGAGCAGCGCCCGGGCCCGCGCCCGCTCCAGCCTGCCCAACTGCCGCGCCCCCACGAGTCCGGCCGCGAGGAGCGGGAACCCGATCACCGTGACGGTCAGTCCGAAACCGGTGGAGAACACCGTCACGACATAGGTGAAACCGAGCAGCGCGACCGGAAGGTTGGCCAGCAGGTGCGCGATCTCTTTCCAGGTGTGCCGGTCGTAGGCGAGCCGGGCCGGCGGTGGACGGTCGTCCTGTCCGGCGGCCCCCCGGGCCGCCGTCGTCCCCGGGGACGGGATGCGTTGGGTCATATGCGTTAGCGTGCCCGGCGGTGGGCGACGGCGCCATGAGGTGGGCCGCCAGGATCACCTGAGGAAAACCCCACCCTCGTGTGCCGGGCCCGTGACGGGCTGCTTACCCTGCCTTTATCAGGGCCTAGACTCCCGTGCGTACAGATCGTCGAACGGCGGTGCCCCGTGAGCCGCAGCATCGTCGCAGGATCCAGGTCCGAGTTTCAGGGAGCGAGGGACGGACGTGCCGGAACCGACCGTCGTCACCACGACCGTCGTCGCGGCGGACTACTTCCAGTCCTACTCGGTCGTCGGACTGCTCGCCGTTGTCGGCGTGCTGTTCGTCGCCGTCGCCTTCGGAGCCGGCCGCCTGTTGCGGCCCGTGGTCCCCACCCCCGAGAAGCTCCTGACGTACGAGTGCGGCGTCGACCCCGTCGGCGAGGGCTGGGCCCACACTCAGGTCCGCTACTACGTCTACGCCTTCCTCTACGTGATCTTCGCCGTCGACTCGATCTTCCTGTTCCCCTGGGCGACCGTCTTCGCCGCCCCCGGCTACGGCGCGGCGACCCTGGTCGAGATGTTCATCTTCCTCGGCTTCCTGGCCGTCGGCCTGCTCTACGCATACAAGAAGGGCGTCCTGGCATGGACGTGAACCCCTCGGTGTCCGAGCCTGTCCTGCTGCCCGAGCCCAAGCGGCTGGGTGCCCTGGCCCGCCTCGCCCCCGAGCCGATGAAGGTCATCCTCAACTGGGGCCGCCGCTACTCGCTCTGGGTCTTCAACTTCGGCCTCGCCTGCTGCGCGATCGAGTTCATCGCCGCGTCGATGGCCCGCCACGACTTCATCCGCCTCGGCGTCATCCCGTTCGCCCCGGGCCCGCGCCAGGCCGACCTGATGGTCGTCTCCGGCACCGTCACGGACAAGATGGCCCCGGCCGTCAAACGCCTCTACGAGCAGATGCCCGAGCCGAAGTACGTGATCTCTTTCGGCGCGTGCAGCAACTGCGGCGGTCCCTACTGGGACTCCTACTCCGTCACCAAGGGCGTCGACCAGATCATCCCCGTCGACGTCTACGTCCCCGGCTGCCCGCCCCGGCCCGAAGCGCTGCTCCAGGGCATCCTCAAGCTCCAGGAGAAGATCGCCCGCGAGTCGTTGGGGGAGCGCTACGGCAGCGGGGCCGGGCGCCCCTCGGCCGCCGCGCTGCAGAGCGGTCTGGTGCAGCCGCCGGCCCCCGCGCCGGGCTCCGCCCCGGGCACCGACTCGACGCCGGGGGAGGGACGATGACCGCGATCGGCTGGCTGCCCGCCGACGCCGAGGAGCTCTTCGGCACGGACGCCACGGCCGAGGAGTCGTACGACGTCCTGACTGTCGACGTACCTCCGGCCTCCTGGATCACCGCCCTGGAGAGCGCCCGCGACCTGCTCGGCTGCACCTACTTCGACTGGCTGAGCGCGGTCGACGAACCGGGCACGGGCTTCCGCGTCACCGCCCACGTCGCGGCCCTGTCCCCCTTGCGACGCCTCCTCCTCCGTACGACGGTCCCGCACGAGTCTCCCGCCCTGCCCTCCGCCGTCGGTGTCTACGCGGGTGCCGCCTGGCACGAACGCGAGACGTACGAGATGTTCGGCATCACCTTCGAAGGCCACCCGGCGCTGGACCACCTGCTCCTGCCCGAGAACTTCGAAGGCCACCCCCTGCGCAAGGACTTCGTCCTGGCCGCCCGCGTCGCCAAGGCCTGGCCCGGTGCGAAGGAACCTGGCGAGTCGGAACACGGCGGCCCCAAACGCCGCCAGATGCTCCCACCCGGCGTCCCCGACCCCAACGAATGGGGCCCCCTCAAGGGCCAACTTCCGCCTGCCCCTGCCCGAGGCGCGGGCCGCGCAGCTGGCGACCGCCCCGCCCGAGGCGCAGCCCGCCCCGCGACGGAACGCCCGGTACGACGCGCGCGCTCGGCGTCGGAGGGCTCGGCCAGTCAGCCTGCGGCTGGTGGGGGGACTCCGGCTGGTGCGGAGACACCGGCTGGTGGTGCGGGGGCTTCGGCCGGTCCGCGGCGGGCGCGTTCTGCGGCTGAGGGGTCGGTGAGCCAGTCTGCGGCTGGTGAGGGGACTCAGGCCGGCGGTGCGGAGGCATCGGCTGGTGGTGCGGGGGCTTCGGCCGGTCCGCGGCGGGCGCGTTCTGCGGCTGAGGGGTCGGTGAGCCAGTCCACGCCAGGTGAGTCGACCCCTCCGGCTTCGGCGGGTCCGCGCCGCAACCGCTCGGCGTCACAGGGGTCGGCGAATCAGCAACCCGGCGGTCCCGCGGCCCCGGAGCCCGGCTCCGCGTCCCCCGCGACCGGCCTCGAGTCCGCGACGCCCGGTTCCGCATCCCCGACCTCCGACGCCCCCTGGCACCACGCCCGCCCGGCCTTCGACGAACCGGCCCCCGAAACGCCACCGGAGGCAGCGAAATCACCGGCCCCGGAGCCATCGGACGGGTCGCAGACCTCGCCGACCTCCGAGCCCGCCGAGACACCTGAGAGCCCGGAGACACCGGAGTTTTCGAGGCGACCCGAGAGTCCGGACACACCGGAGTCCTCGGAGACACACGAGAGCCCGGGCGCCGCGGATGCCCAGGACCCGGCGATGCAGCCGCAGCCCACGGACGACAACGTGAAGCCCACCGCCAGCCCGAGCAAGCCGGAGAATCCCGAGGACCCCGCAGGAGGCCCGCAGTGAACGACGTGCTCGACGTCGCCCTGCGACTCCTGGTCGTCTTCGTCGTCTTCCTCACCCTCCCCCTGGTCATCGGCCAGACCGAGCACAAGGTCATGGCCCACATGCAGGGCCGCCTCGGCCCCATGTACGCCGGTGGCTTCCACGGCTGGGCCCAGCTGATCGCCGACGGCGTGAAGTTCGCGCAGAAGGAAGACGTCGTCCCCGCGGGCGCCGACCGCCGCATCTTCCAACTCGCCCCCGCCGTCGCCCTCCTGCCGTACCTCCTCGTCCTGCTCGCCATTCCCATCGGCCCCGGCGAGGGAGCCGTCGGCCAGTTCATCGACGCGGGCGTCTTCTTCGTCCTGGCCGTCATGGGCGTCGGCGTCCTCGGCTCTCTCATGGCCGGCTGGGCGTCCGCGAACAAGTTCTCCCTCCTCGGCGGCCTGCGCACCGCCGCCCAACTCCTCGCCTACGAACTGCCGATGCTGCTGACCGCCGCCTCGGTGGCGATGGCGGCCGGCACCGTCTCCCTCCCCGGCATCCTCGACGCCTTCGAGTGGTGGTGGCTGCCCTGGCAGATCGTCGGCGCGATCGTCTTCTTCGTGGCCGGCCTCGCCGAACTCCAGCGCCCGCCCTTCGACATGCCCGTCGCCGACTCGGAGATCATCTTCGGCGCGTACACGGAGTACACCGGCCTCCGTTTCGCTCTCTTCCTCCTCGCCGAGTACGCCGGCATCGTCGTCCTGTGCGGCCTCACCACCGTCCTCTTCCTGGGCGGCTGGCACGGCCCCTGGGGCACCGACGGACTCGGCTGGGTCTGGACCCTGCTGAAGACCGCCGTCCTCGCCTTCCTCGTGATCTGGCTGCGCGTCACCTACCCCCGCCTGCGCGAGGACCAGCTCCAGAAGCTGGCCTGGACCCTCCTCGTCCCCCTCTCCCTCGCCCAGATCGCCCTCACCGGCATCGTCAAGGTGGTGATCCAGTAACCATGGCCCCCATTCCTGGCAGTGGCCTCGCCAAGGGCCTGGCCGTCACCCTTCGCACGATGACGAAGAAGTCCGTCACCGCGCAGTACCCCGACGCCCAGCCCGACCTCCCGCCCCGCACCCGCGGTGTGATCGGACTGTTCGAGGAGAACTGCACGGTCTGCATGCTGTGCGCCCGCGAGTGTCCCGACTGGTGCATCTACATCGACTCCCACAAGGAGACGGTCCCGGCGGCGACCCCGGGCGGCCGCGAGCGCAGCCGCAACGTCCTCGACCGCTTCGCCATCGACTTCTCCCTGTGCATGTACTGCGGTATCTGCATCGAGGTCTGTCCTTTCGACGCCCTGTTCTGGTCCCCTGAGTTCGAGTACGCCGAGACCGACATCCGCGACCTCACCCACGAGCGCGACAAGCTCCGCGAGTGGATGTGGACCGTCCCGGCCCCGCCGGCCCTCGACCCCGGCGCGGAGGAACCGAAGGAACTCGCCGCCGCCCGCAAGACCGCCGACAAACTCGCCGCCCAGCAGGCCCCGCCGGCCACCGAGCCCCACGCCGACGAGCAGGCCCGCGCCGCCGAGCAGCCCACCCGGCCGCAGGGCGACTCCAAGCAGCAGACGGACCAGCCGAAGCCGGGGCAGGAGGGCTCGGAATGACCCTCGCCGTAACCGCCGGTCTCCTCGCGACGGGCCCGACCACCAGGGTCGCCGCCGAGACCCACGGTTTCCTCTCCCCGACCGGCGTGGAGATCGCCTTCCTCCTCGTCGGCCTGGTGACCTTCGGAGCCGCGCTCGTCACCGTCACCACCCGGCAGCTGGTGCACGCCGCCCTGTGGCTGGTGGTCACCCTCGGCGGCCTCGCCGTCGAATACCTCCTGCTCACCGCCGAGTTCATCGCGTGGGTGCAGGTCCTCATCTATGTCGGTTCCGTCGTCGTCCTCCTCCTGTTCGGTCTGATGCTCACCAGAGCCCCTATCGGCCGCTCCCCGGACGCCGACTCCGGCAACCGCTGGGCCGCCCTCGCCGTGGCCGTCGCCGCTGCCGCCGCCCTGGTCTGGGTCGTCGTCGACGCGTTCCGCACGACCTGGATCGACCTGGACGGTCCCGCCGCCGGCTCCACCGAGGCCACCGGCGCGAGCCTCTTCCAGAACTGGGTCCTGCCCTTCGAGGCCCTTTCCGTCCTCCTCCTCGCCGCCCTGGTCGGCGCGATCGTCCTGTCCCGCAAAGCGAAGGCGGAGTCGAGCTCTCCCCCCGTGAACGCCCCGGCCGTCACCAAGAGTTCCCGAACGGTCACCGATGGTTCCGGGGATTCTGAGCAGGAAGGTGCCCGCTGATGCACCTCGCCTACCCCGCCGTGCTCTCCGCCCTCCTCTTCTGCACGGGCCTGTACGGCGTCCTCGCCCGCCGCAACGCGATCCTGGTCCTGATGTCGGTCGAGCTGATGCTCAACGCCGTCAACCTCAACCTGGTCGCCTTCGATGTCTGGCTCAGCAGGACCGCCGAGGAGACCCTCCACTCCGGCCAGGCCCTCACCCTCTTCACCATCGCCATCGCCGCAGCCGAGATCGGCATCGGCCTGGCGATCGTCCTCGCCGTCCACCGCAACCGCGGCACCGCGGACATCGACAGGCTCCGCGACACCTCCGAGCGGCACGACCCCGACGACCCCGACCACGACGCCCGCACGGCCGAGCAGTCCGACGAGGCCCAGAAGGCTGAGGCCACCGCGTGACCACGACCACCCTCGCCGTCCTCGTCCCCCTCCTTCCGTTCCTCGGCGCCGCCGCCGGCCTGCTCCTCGGCCGCACGGCACCCGGCTTCGTCCGCCCGCTCGCCGTCCTGCCGATGCTCACCTCCCTGGTGCTCGCCGCGCTGGTCGCCGTACGCCAGGGCGGCGGCGCGGCCGTCGACTCGGCCATGGAACTCACCCCCACCGGCTCGGTGCCCATCGAGCTCGCCCTGCACATCGACGGCTTCGCCGCGCTCGTCGCCGTCCTGGTCGGCCTGGTCGCCTCGTGCGTGCAGATCTACTCGACGGGCTATCTGCGCGACGACCCGCGCTACCCCTCCTACGCCGCCCTCGTCTCGCTGTTCACCTCCGCGATGCTCCTGGTCGTCTACTCCGGCGACCTGATCGTGCTGCTGGTCGGCTGGGAAGTCATGGGCATCTGCTCCTACTTCCTGGTCGGCCACTACTGGGAGACCCCGGAGGCCCGCGCCGCCTCCCTCAAGGCCTTCCTGGTCACCAAGCTCGGCGACGTCCCCTTCCTCATCGGCCTGTTCGCCCTGGCCACCGACGCCGGCTCGTTCCGCATCACCCGGATCCTCGGCACCGTCGCGAGCGGCGGACTCGACCACCCGACGCTGATCGCCCTGCTGCTCCTCGCCGGTGTGGCGGGCAAGTCGGCGCAGTTCCCGCTGCACACCTGGCTCCCCGACGCGATGGCGGGCCCGACCCCCGTCTCCGCACTGATCCACGCCGCGACGATGGTCGCCGCCGGCGTCTACTTCATCGCCCGGCTCCTTCCGGTCTTCGAGGCCTCCCAGGCCGCGATGGTCGTCCTCGCCGTCATGGCCGCCGTGACGATGACCGGCTCGGCGCTCGCGGCGCTCGCCCAGGACGACATCAAGCGCGTCCTCGCCTACTCGACGATCGGCCAGCTCGGCTACATGACCGGCGCCCTCGCCGTCGGCGACCGCGGGGCCGCCGTCTTCCACCTCCTGTCCCACGGCGCCTTCAAGGCGCTGCTGTTCCTCGCGGCCGGCGTGATCATCCACGCCGCCGGCACCAACTCCCTCGCCGCCATGTCCCGCATGCGGAACCTGCGCGACCGCGTCCCCGACGCCTACTGGACGATGACCGTGGCGCTGCTCGCGCTCGCCGCGATTCCGCCGTTCAGCGGCTTCTTCTCCAAAGAGGCCGTCCTCGGCGTCGCCGAGCACGTCGTCACCGGCCACACCGAACACGCCCCCGCCGCCGCGGGCTGGATCGTCCTCGTGGCCGGTCTCGTCACGGCCGTGCTCACCGCCGCCTATGCGATGCGCCTGTGGCTGCTGGCCTTCCGGGGCCGGGGCATCGAAGCCCCCGACCACGGCCGCCAGCCACTGACGATGACCGTCGTGCTGTGGGTGCTGGCCATCCCCTCCCTCGCCCTCGGCGGCTTCACGTTCCGCCTGCTGCCCGACTGGTTCGACGGCCGCGACCTCAGCCCGACCCTGACCACCTCCGTGCTCGGCACGGGCGTGGCCCTGGTCGGCGGCATCGTCACCTACGCCGCCTGGCGGCACACCACCGCGCTCACCGCCCGCGTCCCGCTCGGCGCGGTCGCGGCCCACCCGGAGGGCGACGCGGCCCAAGTCGAGGCGGAGGCCATCGCCACACACGAGCCGGCCTACGGGGACATCGCCTACGCGCCGGACCCCGCCGACCCGGGACGGCTGCTCCTCGGCCCCCTGCACCGGCACGCGGCCGCCGGCTTCCACCTGGACGCCGTATACACGGCCTTCTTCGTCCGCCTGGTCCAGGCCGGAGCGGCCCTCGTCCGGTTCCTCGACCGCGAGGTCGTCGAGACCTACGTCCGCGGTGCGGGTGCGCTGCCCCGCTGGCTCGGCGCCGCCGTACGACGCGCCCAGACCGGCAACGTCCAGACCTATGTGAGCGCGCTGCTCGCCGGCACCGTCGTCCTCGCGGTCGCCGTCGTCCTCGCCGCCACGGGAGCGTGAGCAGGCGTGATCGATATCAACGAGTCCGTGATGCAGTTCCTTCTGGCGTTCGTCGTCGTCGGGCCGCTCCTCGGCGCAGCCGCCGCCCTCCTGCCGGCCCCACCCGGGCTGAAGGGAAAGTCACCCGAGCAGGCCGTACTCCGGCACGGCGTCACCGTCACCGGCGCGGTCCTCGTCGCGGCGGTCGTCCTCGCGCTCGGCTTCGACCACGACCAGCCGTCGAAGATGCAGGCCGGCACGGACATCAGCTGGATCCCCGCACTGGACGTACGCATCCACCTCGGCATCGACGGCATCTCCCTCCCCCTCCTGGTCCTGACCGCGCTGCTGACCTTCCTCTGCGCGCTCTACTCGTACTTCAAGATGCCCGCGGGGCCGACTCCGAAGGCCTTCGTCGCCCTGCTGCTCGTCCTCGAGTCCGGCACGCTCGCCACCTTCGCCGTCCTCGACCTGGTGCTGTTCTTCCTCGCCTTCGAGATGGTCCTCATCCCGATGTACTTCCTCATCGCCCGCTGGGGCGGTGAGGGCAGGAGCCAGGCCGCGTGGCGATTCATCCTCTACACCCTGCTCGGCTCCGTGGTCATGCTGCTCGGCCTGCTCCTGATCGGAATCACGGCGGGCACGTTCGACATGGTGGCACTCGCCACTGACAACGGCCGGTCGCTGACCACATCCGTGCAGGTCATCGCCGTTCTCTCGATCGGCATCGGGCTCGCCGTGAAGACGCCGATGTGGCCGCTGCACAGCTGGCTGCCCGACGCCCACACCGCCGCGCCCACCGTCGGCTCGGTCCTCTTGGCCGGCGTCCTGCTGAAGATGGGTACGTACGGATTCGTCCGGATCCTGCTGCCCATCGCACCGGACGGGTTCCGCACCTTCGCGCCCTACCTCGCCGCCCTGGCCGTCGTCGGCATCATCTACGGATCGCTGGCCTGCCTGGCCCTCGCCAAGCAAGGCGCGAAGGGCGACCTCAAGCGCCTGATCGCCTACTCCTCCGTCGGCCACATGGGCTTCGTCCTGCTCGGCATCGCCACGATGACCCCGACCGGTGTGAACGGCGCCCTGTTCGCCAACATCGCCCACGGCCTCATCACTGGCCTGCTCTTCTTCCTGGTCGGCGCCCTGAAGGACCGCACCGGCACCACCGACCTCGACACCCTCGCCGAGGAGACCGGAGCCGCCCTCTACGGCAAGGCCCCGCGCCTCGGCGGCCTGCTCGCCTTCGCCGCCGTCGCCTCGCTCGGCCTGCCCGGCCTGGCCGGCTTCTGGGGGGAGATGCTGGCCCTGTTCGGCGCGTTCCAGCCGGCGGAAGGCCTCAGCCGCCCCGCCTTCCTCACCTTCATGGCGATCGGCGCCTTCGGCACACTGCTGACGGCCGCGTACCTGCTCGTCGTGGTCCGCCGCGTCTGCATGGGCGCCCTGCCCCGGGACGCCCCGAAACTCACCGACGTGCGCTCCTACGAGTTCGCGGCGTGGACCCCGCTCGTCGCCCTCACCGTCGTCGCGGGCCTGTGGCCCAAGGCACTCCTCGGCCTGAGCGACCCGGCCGTCCAGCAGCTCCTCGCAGGAGGCACCCGATGAGCTCCCCGGCCCAGCCCCTGGCCGCCTCGCTGGTCCAGTCCGTCGACTGGCTCGCCATCGCCCCGCCCACCATCGTGGCGGTCGTAGGACTCGTCGTGCTGGTCGCCGACCTGTTCGTCGCCGAGCACCGCAAGGCCCTGCTCGGCTGGACGTCGGTGGCGGGCCTGGCCGTCGCCACGGTGATGCTGCTGCCCCTCCTGGATGGCGACCGCAGCACTTTCTGCCTGACCGGCGACGCCACCGTGTGCAGCTACACGGCCGACCGCTTCACCCTGGTCATCCAGTTCCTCGTCCTCGGCGGCGCCCTCCTCGCCGCCCTCCTGTCGGTCACCGCCCTCAAGGACGCCCGCAAGGAGCTCCCCGAAGGCGAGTACTGGTTCCTGCTGCTGTCCTCCGCGGCCGGCGCCGCCCTCCTGCCCGCCTCGCGCGACCTCGCGACCCTGATCGTCGCCCTGGAGGTCGCCTCCCTGCCCGCCTTCGCGCTGGTCGGCCTCAAGTACGGCGACCGCAAGTCCTCCGAGGCGGCCCTGAAGTTCTTCCTGTCCTCGGTCACCGCAACCGCGGTCAGCCTCATGGGCATCAGCTTCGTGTACGCCACCACGGGAACCCTGTACCTGACCCGGGTCGCCGACCGTATCCAGAACGTCGACGGGCAGTTCCACACGCTCGCCCAGACCGGAGTCGTCCTCACCCTCGTCGGGTTCGCCTTCAAGACGGCCGCCGTGCCCTTCCACTTCTGGGTGCCCGACACCTACGTGGGCGCGCCCCTGCCGATCGCGGCCTACCTGTCGGTCATCGGCAAGGCGGTCGGCTTCAGCGGCCTGATCCTCGTCACCGTCGTAGCCCTTCCGTCGTACGCCGACGTGTGGGGCCCCGCACTGGCGGTCCTGGGCGCGCTCACCATGACCGTGGGTAACGCCGGAGCCCTGCGCCAGCAGGCCACGCGCGCGTACAGCGCGGTACGCCTGCTCGCCTGGTCCTCCGTGGGCCAGGCCGGATATCTCCTGGTGCCGATCGCCGCCGCCGCGTACTCCGGGAACGCCGAGAAGTCGATCGGCTCCACCGTCGCCTACGCCCTGATGTACGGCGCCGTGAACCTCGGCGCATTCGCCGTGGCAGCGCTCGTCGGCCGGACGAAGGTCCTCAACCGCGTCGCCGACTACCGCGGCCTGTACGCCTCCAGCCCCCTGTCCGCACTGCTCCTGGCGTTCTTCCTGCTGTGCCTCGCCGGGCTGCCTCCGGGCATCATCGGCCTCTTCGCCAAGGTCACCGTCTTCTCGGCAGCCGTCGAGGCCGGCCTCGGCTGGCTGGCCGTGGTCATGGCCGTCAACGTCGTCATCGCGCTCTTCTACTACCTCCAGTGGACGGCCCTGCTCTTCCGCGCCCCCGAGGGTGAACCCGAGAAGCACCGCGTCCCCGGCCCCGTCACCGCCGCGATCGCCCTGACCGGGTTCCTCGGCATCGCCCTGTCCGGTGCACCCCAGCTGGTTCTGCGCTTCACCGACACCGGGCTCTTCTGAACAGCCCGACGCCGGGCTCTTCCGAACAGTCCGACACCGGGCTCTTCCGAACAGACCGGGCTCCCCGGAAACCCGGCCATTTACACCGCGCGCGTGCCGCTTCCCGGCGCCGTCACCCGGACGGGCCACACCCGCCGCCGCACACGCAAGGGAACTACGGCCTCCCGCCTGGCGTTGACCAGTACGGGAGGGTCCACTGGACGTGAGAACGCGGCACCAGTGGCACCGCAGACACAGCAAGCAAGGGTCCCCCTGCCGCACCACCTGGAGGGCGTACCGTGCACCGCCGGCACAACGGGCTCAGGACGGCGATCCTCCTGGGAGGACTGTCCGCACTCATCATCGTCATCGGCAGCTTCTTCGGCCGGATGGGGCTCGTCATCGCCGTCCTGGTAGCACTGGCCACCAACGCGTACGCGTACTGGAACAGCGACAAACTGGCACTGCGCGCGATGCGCGCCCGTCCCGTGAGCGAGTTCGAGGCCCCGGCGCTCTACCGCATGGTCCGCGAGCTCTCCACCCAGGCCCGCCAGCCCATGCCGCGCCTGTACATCTCCCCGACGGAGGCACCCAACGCCTTCGCCACGGGGCGCAACCCGCGCAATGCCGCTGTGTGCTGCACCGACGGCATCCTGCGCCTGCTGGACGAGCGCGAGCTGCGCGGCGTCATCGGCCACGAGCTCAGCCACGTCTACAACCGCGACATCCTCATCTCGTCCGTCGCAGGTGCCCTCGCCTCCGTCATCATGTTCCTGGTCAACTTCGCCTGGCTGATCCCCATCGGACGCTCGGACGACGATGACGGCCCCGGCCTGCTCGGCATGCTTCTGATCATGATCCTGGGCCCGCTCGCCGCCTCGCTCATCCAACTGGCCATCAGCCGCTCCCGGGAGTACCAGGCGGACGCCTCCGGTGCCCAGCTCACCGGCGACCCGCTCGCCCTGGCCAGCGCCCTGCGCAAGCTCGAACTGGGCACGAAGCAGCTCCCGCTGCCGCCCGAGCCGCGTATCGAGACGGCCAGCCATATGATGATCGCGAACCCGTTTCGGCCCGGTCAGGGCCTCTCGAAGATGTTCTCCACACACCCGCCGATGGCGGAACGCATCGCCCGGCTCGAGAAGATGGCAGGTGGGATCCAGTGAGGACCATACTCAACGTCATATGGCTCGTCCTGAGCGGCTTCTGGCTGTTCCTCGCCTACATGCTCGCGGGCCTGCTGCTCTGCATCACGATCATCGGCATCCCGTTCGGCATCGCGGCCTTCCGCATCGGCGTCTACGCCCTGTGGCCCTTCGGGTACACGACGATCGAGCGCCATGACGCGGGCGCGCCGTCCTGTGTGGGCAACGTGCTGTGGCTGGTGCTCGCGGGCTGGTGGCTCGCCCTCGGCCACATCGCCACCGGCATCGCCCTGTGCGTCACGATCATCGGCATCCCGCTGGGCATCGCCAACTTCAAGCTCATCCCCGTCTCGTTGCTCCCGCTCGGCCGCGACATCGTGCGGACCGACGAGCCGTTCGCGGTGCGCTGACGGAAGGGCCTTCGGCCCGCCGACGACTTCCCCTGTCTCCACAGGCCTGGGGTTATCCACAGGCCCGCCCGTTTGTCAGCGACTGCCCGCATGATGAACCCATGACCACGATCGAGCAGTTGCCGACCCATGTGACAGCCAAGACCCACAACCCGCGCCCGGAGGCCGGTACTTCGCGCTCTGAGTCGCCTGCCTCGGTGAAAAGCGCCAAGAGGCCCGGGCCACGTGGCTTGGAGGACCCCGGTTCGAGAGGCTCCTGAAGGCCCGGCTCGTAGCGGAGGGGCCGGCCCTACCCCTTCCCTGCCCCGGCCTTCATCCACCCCCGCACGGCGTACGCAACCGCCCCCACCGCCAGCACCCCCGCGCCCGCGACCACCGACACCCCGGGCAGCGAGAACGCCAGCACCACGCACCCGACCAGCCCCACCGCCGGCACCAACCGCGCCGCCGGCGCCGAAGACAGCGTCCAGGCCGACGCGTTGGCCACGGCGTAGTACGCCAGCACACCGAAGGAGGAGAATCCGATCGCGCCCCGCACGTCCACCGTGGCGGCCAGCACCGCGACCACCGCACCCACGGCCAGCTCCGCCCGGTAGGGCACCTTGAACCGCGGATGCACGGCGGCCAGCGCCCCCGGCAGATGCCGGTCCCGGGCCATGGCCAGCGTCGTCCGCGACACCCCGAGGATCAGCGCGAGCAGCGAGCCCATCGCGGCCACGGCCGCACCGCTCCGCACCACCGGTACCAGCGAGGGAACGCCGGCCGCCCGCACCGCGTCGGCCAGCGGCGCCGTCGCGTTCCCGAGACCGCCCGACCCGAGTACCGAAAGGACAGCCACCGCCACACACGCGTACACCACCAGCGTGATGCCCAGCGCCAGCGGGATCGCGCGCGGAATGGTGCGCGCCGGCTCCCGCACCTCCTCGCCGAGCGTCGCGATCCGGGCGTACCCGGCGAAGGCGAAGAACAGCAGACCTGCCGCCTGCAGCACCCCGTCCGCCCCGCCCGAGGCCCCGATGTCCAGCCGCCCGGCATCGGCCCCACCCGACATCAGACACACGACCACCACGGAAGCGAGGACACCCAGGACCAGCGCCACGATCACCCGCGTCAGCCACGCGGACTTCTGGACACCGCCGTAGTTCACCGCGGTCAGCGCCACCACGGCCGCGACCGCCACCGCGTGTGCCTGCTCCGGCCAGACGTACGTGCCCACGGTGAGCGCCATCGCCGCACAGGAGGCCGTCTTCCCGACCACGAACGACCAGCCCGCGAGATACCCCCAGAACTGCCCGAGCCGCTCCCGCCCGTACACATAGGTGCCGCCCGAGGCCGGATACAGGGCGGCGAGGCGAGCCGACGACATGGCGTTGCAGTACGCGACCACAGCAGCAACGGCGAGCCCGAGGAGCAGCCCGGAGCCGGCCGCGCGCGCGGCCGGCGCGAGGGCGGCGAAGATCCCGGCTCCCACCATCGAGCCGAGTCCGATGACGACGGCGTCGCCCACGCCGAGGGTGCGGCGCAGTCCGGGACCGGAGGCTGTCATGGGTCGCACCTTACTGATCAGTGCAACCGGCAGGTGTGCCCAGCGCGTCCTCCACGCCAAGACAGCGTGAACGCGCGTGGCAAGGACGCCGCGCGCGGGACGCCGGACGTACGACGCACCGGCTCGGCATGGCCGAAAGCAGGATCACATGGCCGGGACAGTGCGGGCACAGTGTGAAAGGGCAGGTTCACGGCATGACCATCATCAGCTGGATCATCCTGGGACTGTTGGCCGGAGCCATCGCGAAGTTCCTGCTGCCGGGGCGCGACCCGGGCGGCCTCATCGGCACGACCCTGATCGGTGTCGCGGGCGCGTTCATCGGCGGCTGGATATCGGCCCGCTGGATGGACCACCCGATCACCAAGGGCTTCTACGACGGCGCGACCTGGGCAGCCGCGATCGGCGGCTCGCTCGTCCTGCTGATCGCCTACCGGCTGTTGTTCGGCAACTCACGCGACTGACCGCGCACCGACTGGCCGTGCACCGACTGGCCGCGCCACGGACTGGCAGTGCCACGGTCTGACCGCGCCACCGATGACAGCCGGCAGACGAAAAGGGTGGGCACCGACGGCGCCCACCCTTCCTCGTGAACCTGCGGGCGCGAGCCCGGGGGACCCGACCTACCGGTAGTTCACGAACTGCAGGGCGAAGTCGAAGTCCTTGCCCTTCAGTAGGGCGATGACGGCCTGCAGATCGTCACGGTTCTTGGAGCTGACGCGCAGCTCCTCGCCCTGCACCTGCGCCTTCACGCCCTTGGGGCCCTCGTCGCGGATGGTCTTCGCCACCTTCTTGGCGTTCTCCTGAGAGATGCCCTCCTTGATCGACGAGAAGATCTTGTACTCCTTGCCGGAGAGCTGGGGCTCGCCCGCCTCCAGAGCCTTCAGCGAGATGCCCCGCTTGATCAGCTTGGACTGGAAGACGTCGAGGATGGCCTTCACCCGGTCCTCGGAGTTCGCCTCCATGAGGATCTGCTCACCGGACCACGAGATCGAGGCACCCACGCCCTTGAAGTCGTAGCGCTGCGAGATCTCCTTGGCGGCCTGGTTGAGTGCGTTGTCGACCTCCTGCCGCTCGACCTTCGAGACGATGTCGAAACTGGAGTCGGCCATGTCCTGTGGCTCCTTGTATCGGGGTGCGTATCGTGCGTACCGGCGTATGGGGGCGGTCGCAGGGCCCGTTCAGGTCCCGGGCCGCATCCGGACAAGCCTAGCCACCCGTGGCCCTCCGAGCGCCGATCAATCGGGTGGCGGAGCACCCCTCCGCATCGGGTATTGTTTACGTCGTTGCCACGGAGCGCCGCGGAAAAGCGGCTCGCCGGGCAGCAAACCCCGGCGGTGTGCCCGAGCGGCCAAAGGGAGCAGACTGTAAATCTGCCGGCTCAGCCTTCCCAGGTTCGAATCCTGGCGCCGCCACTCTGGGGAAGACCCCCTCCGAACTGCGGAAACGCAGAGCGGAGGGGGTCTCTTCGTTGTGTTGCAGCGCTGTCCGATCAGGCTCGAAGAGCGCCGAACATCTCCGCGCGCAGTCCATCGGGTCCGCCCCCAGCGCCGAGTCGGAGAGAGCTCCCGTGACGAAGGTCATAAGGGGCGGCCCCTCGGCCTTCAGCCCGTCTCACGAACCCACACGGCAATCGCACGACCGTGCCTCATGGCATTGGCGTTGCCCGACGGCCGGCGGGCCCATCGGAGGGCATGAACGCGTCAGATAGGCTGCCGCCTCTTCCAAAGGCATGCTTCTGATGAGGTGTGAATGAAAACGGGCAGACGAACCGTCGCGGTGGCCACGCTCGTGGGGGCGCTGGGGCTCTCTGTGCTGAACGCGCCGACGGCTCAGGCGGCGGATACCGGTATCACCGTGTCGGACATCGTCATCAACAACGGCAAGCCGATCGTCGTCGGTACGACGAACGTGGTGGAGCCGCCCATCGGCTTCGACATCGCCCTGCCTTCCGGCTACAGCACCTCCAACCCCTCCCGCTACGACGCCTACCCCTTCCTCTACCGCGGCAGCATCAAGACGGCGGCCGACACCGGCGAGAACTTCATCCAGCCGGGCAGCTACACCTGCTACGAGACCGACTCCAAGCACACTCACTGCGAGGGCGACCTCTACATCGACCCGCATCCGAGCCAGGAGCACGTCGACTCCAACAGTGACGCCAGTGCGGTCCAGTGCGAGGGACTCCGCCCGGCACGCCGAGAGCACGCACCGGACGCCGCGGGGCCCGCCCTCTGGGCGAACGACGGGACTTCGCGGACACGACCTGGCCTGGGAACCACCCTTTTCGCCTGGGCCGGGCCGCCCGTGCCGATGCCGCAGCCCTACCAAGAATCGCCCTCGTAACCCCTGTCGGCGCCCGGGTCGGTCCAACCCCGGGACAGCGCCCCGCACATCCGCCCCCGACCAGGTCCGTGACGATGTGGCGGCCGAGGTCGTCGACGGCGTCAACCGGCAGCGCGCCCAGGCCGATTGCAGACCCCTGCGGCTCCGGACCTCCCTCAACCGCGCCGCCCAGAGACACAGCGCCGGCA